>JALWSL010000461.1 GCA_027080405.1 Planctomycetaceae bacterium | reverse complement strand
GTCTGAAAGGTGGAATCGCCGGAAGCATGTTCAACGACGAATGGGACAACGGCGATGATGCCTGCGACGTCTCCTGCGATGTTGCTCCCACTCCGGAAAGTTACTGATGCAACAGGCCTTTGACGACCGGTTCGGAGTGCACGCAAAATGAGTTTCCCTCAACTTTTGACACCACCCATCGAATCTCTTTTCGCGTGAAGAAGACCGGCAACGCAGTAGATTGCAGAGGCTGATTGTTATCTGAAAAGAAAATCACTTTCCCGGGCTCACCACAGGCCCGATTCGTAACAACCCGAGACTGCGGCTACTCGAAGTGTGTGGTCTCCAATGCCGCAGCAGGAAACCGGTTCGGTGAATAGATATCATCGAACCGGTTTTTTCATTTCCTGCAATAACCAGTACCAGGAACTACGCTGCCCGAGTCTCCTGACCCTCTCCAGCAAGCAACAATTCCTGCCCATGAGCAACGGAGCGTTGCTTCAATAACGCAGTGATACTTTCTGTCAGAGTAGGCATCGCCACACAGAGTGCACGACGGATTTGCCGGGTTTGCAGAGACATTTCTCCACATCCAAACCGTTGACGTTCCTCCTGACTGTAATGGCCACCATGCAAAGTAATCCCGAGCCAGTTGATGTTGCTCAGTTCGGCCAGCTTACGGGCAAATTGTTGACGGTTAACCCGCTCTGCTCCTGAAATATGATAGATTCCGGAAAGATTTTCATCGAAACCGCGTGACAGAATGATTGCGAGTTCGCTTGCCAAAATCGGTGTTGCGTACCCGGGCTGCATCAATTCTTTGCAATGGCACGTTCTGTTTTGAATACGTTCAATCAATCCCTCTATCCACCCGGCCGAACAGTCAACCCAGTTCCAACCAAAAACATGCGTCCGCACAACGAACGATTCCGGACATGCCTCTCTTACTTCTGCTTCCAACCTGGCGAGCCGTCTCCCCAGTGATGATGAGCATCTCTGATCAGAATCTTCGTCGTGAAACATCCACGGTCCGGTAAAAATGGCATCACTGGAAAGCAGTGCGAAAGGGATGGCAAGTCGCTTGCAGACAGATGCCCGCTCCACAGCCAGGTGGCATTGTGCTTCATTTCCAATTTCGGCATCCGGATTCCACGGGGAATCGCCACAGCAAGTGGCATCGAGAACATGATCCGGCCCGATATCTGAAATCAACTGATCGGGTGGTTCCAATGATGCTTCACCGGAAAGTATCTGACAACGATCGATCTCCGGACATTCCCCGATCGCAACTCCAACAACGTTGTAACGATCAGAAAGCGTACGGGCAATATTCGCACCTACAACAGAATCCACACCGTAAATTAGTAGCGTTCTCACGCGATAGCCTCCCTGCTAAATCCAAACGCCCTGGTCAGTTCCAGTAAAAGCGCGCAACAGGCTCCGCCATTGCACTTTCACCATACTGTCCCCAGCGCTTCATGAATGAGTCCCCTGCCTGGTTACCTGTTGTTCCCACAAGCCGCTCCAGTTCAACCTGAAACAAGAACCGGAACCAGCCCAGAAACGCAACAGACGGTTATCCAGAATACTCCGGAAAACCGAACGGCGAGTATACACCCAACTGTCGAAGTTCACCAAGAGCAATTTGATGATTTATAATACAGCTCGAAACAAAATTCCGTTTCAAAAGGCGAAACATCACGCCAGGTGATCACTTCAAGCCATAAGTGTCGTTCTACTTATAGCCAATCTTGATGTAATCGGTACTATCAAGAGGCATCGAAAACGTGATACGACCGTCTTGAGTTCTTTCGTAATGGAGCCTTCCTTGATGGACGGATTCGATTGTCGCTATCGGGTAGTTGGTTCGCAAATTGAATTCGACCTCGCGAAGTGGTTCCAGCGTGTAATTTGCAACCGGAATGATACATGCTTTTTCCGCATGCAGCAGAACAGCATCAACCAAAGGAACGCTACAGGTAAGCACCGGTTTTACCTGGGCAGTACGAACCGGTTGCAAAATAAGCTGGCGTACCGAGGCAGGATATTCCCACGGATTACGTGAGCGTTCCAGCCGAGTCTCTTTCGCAGGCTTCAATTCTTTCCGCTCGGAAAGTATGACTTCGGGAGCAGGAATGGACGTTTTGTTTTTTGCCAGCTCCTGTGCTGTTGTTTTTTCTGACTGGAAGGCTCGCCGGGCAACAATCGCTTTTTTAATGTAATCGAGAGCCGGCAGAAAACCAGCCGAATAAACAGTACCTCGACCAACCCGATCCCGGACAATGGCCGGAGTTCCATCCGCAAAAGTAGCCAGCACTTCAGCGCCGCCCCGCGGTTTCTGTTTTTGGCGAACCGACAGAACTTCCAGCGTTGTGCCATCTGCTGTAACGGTATCTTTCGATTGAAGAATATGAACGTAAGCCCCGGAATTATGGTACGGCTGCAAGGTCTCAAGAGGTTCGCGCGTGACCGGCAACTGCGAATTGAATGATGAGAGCGGCCGGTTGAATTCATCGCGACTGGCTGCTCCTGCGGAAAGATAAAGCGTTCCCCCGGCCTGAACCCATCGAAGCACCTGTTCCGCAGCGGCTGCGGTCAGGTTTGGCCCCGAGAGATAACAGACCTTGTAATCCTGAAGCTGACCCCGTTCGACTTGCCGTTCTGCAAGAAAATCGACAGGAATTTGTGCATGTGCCAGCGCCATCCAGTTGTGCATCCGATTGAAACCGAATGCGTGATTCCGTTTTAATGTCCAGATATCCGAGGAGGACGAATACAGGATCGCAACTTGTGCGGGTTCAGGTTTGGCGGCAAGAAGTTGATCTTCGTAAGCGCCAATTTCGCGGATCAGCTCTGCGTTTGCTTTCCATGTTTCCGGTTTGTTGTACCACAGATGACTCTTCCAGGGCGGGCCTCCTTCGTGAGAGCTCCAACTGGGACCATAGGAAAAGTTTTTCCAGATACGCACCCCGCGAGCCGTTTCGCTGGCGGCTTTCAATTTGATATCCCACGGCTTGCGTCCCGCATGGGGTAATGACCGACCAACTGCTGGCGTTCCCGAGCCGCGGCCCGCATTAAATCGACATTATACGCGCCACATTGATCACTCGAAGAGCCGTTCGCCCAATCTTCACTCCAAATCGCGTTTTGACGGTCATCATCAAGCAGTTCGAAATAATCGACCCCCTGTGAATAAAAATTGGCCGAGTAGGTCGCTCCATCACTGAAATTGACCAACGTCGGCAATGTTGTGCCGTAGGCTTTTTCGAGAATCTGCCGCTGCGTGGCCATGAAATCTCCCAGTGCCCGTGTGCGAAAGCGCTGGGTATAATAATGCAACCCCGGGAACTGATCCCGCTGGGCTTCTGCTACCGGGCGAACAGCGTCCCAGTTATCAACAAGCAGATCCGCAGGTTTCTTTCCGAGCTTTTTTAACCATTCGCGAAACGCTTTCTGATACGCTGTATCTGTCGCCACAAAGGTGGAAGGCTGGCCGGTCGGTTCGTCCATCAACATGCAGTAAACGATATCATCAACAGATTTCCCGCTCTGCTTGAATTCGGCTGCATTTGCCGCTGCTCGTGTTCTCATTTTTTCGATGTCCGGCTGGCAATACGAACGGTTCATCATGTACCAAACACCGTGAATATATTCCTTTTTCCGATTGCAGAATCCGAAATAATCGAGCGTTTTCCATTCCCGATCGAAAACCGGTTGGTCAACCGAGACGCCGTACCCTCCGACAGTTGCCGTTACAAAAAAAGGGAACCGCTTCGGCTTTTTTCCGATCGTGGGCCAGTCATACTGATCGGCGATTTTTCCGGTCGCGAGCGCAAAATCCCTGTCTCGCATCAGGCGACTGCGGTTTTCTTCGGTTGTCAAATCAGGTGGAACAATCACCACCAGCCCGTTCGGTTGGCAATCGGCCCGCATCGTTTTGATGACCGATTTTTCATTCGGCGCGGTCGCGAATTTCAATGTCGCAACCATTTCCGGAGCCTTTTCGTAATACGTATGACGGATCGAAATATTCAGCGCAGCTCCGCTATCCTGATAAAGCATCGGTGTGATATTGCACCACGCGGTCTGTTCGCCCCCCAGAAGATAATCCTCTTTTCTGTTCGGCCTTAATCCCGGATGAGCCCCGGCTTTGGAAAGATGGAAATGTTGATACCACGGATAATGATAATGGTCTGCAAAAACGTGAACATAAACCGGACTCTTGTAGACATCCCCCAGCGTGATCCTCAAAAAAGTCTGCGGGCCATATTCCAGGTGATTCGGCTTTAATGTTGCATCACTGGTTAGCAGGAAACAATCGACATGACGAACATATCCAATACAGTTTTTGTTCGCCGTTTTGCTCAATTCAAGCTGCAACTCTCCCGCCGGCAGGTTGGCATCAACATAATCCCAGACGTATTGCCAGTCTCTGGTTTGGGGAAGAGGTTGCGTATCAAAATCTTTCGCAGCAAGCTGTTTTCCTTTCCGGGTAATAGCGACATGAAACGCCCCTCGCCAACGCTGATGATACAGATATCGAACCCACAAGCGATATTTCCCCGCTTCGGAAATTGAAATCCGTTTTTTCGCAACGGAGTTGACATCGCCGGTGGCTCCATGCAGCGTTTTCACACGGGAAGCAGAACGCGTTTGGCCGTTTTGGGCGACTTTCCATCCATCGGTGGAGGTGGAAAAAGTCTCCGCTTCGAGAAAAATCGGCTCTGCGGCACTGACTGGAATCGAGAAAAACAGGAACCAAAGCGCCAGGAAC
>JALWSL010000460.1 GCA_027080405.1 Planctomycetaceae bacterium | reverse complement strand
GTTATTCATCGTTGCAAAGAATGCCCAGGTAACCGCGACTGCTGAAATAGCGATTCCAGTAACGAGCCAGGTCTTCATTTTCTGTTTTTCGGGGAGCTTCCTGCGTGTTCGTTGTTTCGGTTCTGTTGCTGTGACCACAGGGAGCCGTTTCAGGATGATATTTTCGTTGGCGTCGTCGTTTTCAATTCCCAGTGAATCCGTTGCCTGAAGCTCGCAGGATTGTGGAGGCTGTTCTATGTTCTGGAGATATTTCACAACGGGGGAATCGGAATCGGCTGCGTCACAATGTTGACGGATGATATGGTGAATACGTCTTCCTGCTCTCCGGGAACAGGATTCGAATTTTTCCCGAACGTCGAGAGATGACGGGTTGATTTCGGTTGCACGGACGGTCGAAATCAGTTCCCGGATGAGGTCGGGATTGTTCCAACAGGAAGACTCAAATTCGGTACGTTGGCTGGTATCCATCTTCTGATCGACATACTGGGCAATCAGTTCGGCGTCGACTTCCGCACAATCTTCCTTTAGCACGAGTGAAGGCTGAGTGTCGTAAATTGACAAAAGTTTTTTCCACTGTTGGAGCAGAGCAGGGTTACTCGCCAACTGTTCGCGCATCGTGATACCGTCTGCTTCAGAAAGAAATCCTTCCTTCAGTTTGATCAGCTTCAATAATGGCGAATTTTGTTGGTTCATTTATTTTGAGTTCCGGCTTCCATCAATTTCTTCAACCTTTTTTGTGCACGGTGCAGTTTGGGGCCAACCGCATTTTCGGAAATTCCGAGTTCCCGTCCAATTTGGGCATAACTGAGCTTTTGATCGAAGTGCAGTGTCAGTGCCAGACGATCGCTTTTTTTCAATTGATCGAGAGACCGCTGAAGTCTCTGTTGAATTTCCGGATCGATTCCCGAAGAACCCTTGTCTGGACTATCGGCAATGCTCGCTATGTCGAAATGGCTATCGTTGGGACGTCTTTTTTCTGTCTGTTGCTTTTGGCGTTTCAGGAAAGCGATTGTGGCCCGTCTGGCGATTACAGCCAGCCAGGTTGAAAGTTTACTGCGCCCCCGGAACTGGCGTAGTCCGTCCATGTCACGATGAAACAGAACAGCCAGGACTTCCGCGCTGCAATCTTCGACCAGCTCGGGATGCGGAACAACTCCGAATTCGCGGCACGTCGAGAGAACTCGGGTGATGATCAACTTTTCGTATCGAGCGAGAAACTCCTGCCACGCATTTGCTTCGCGTCGCAGCAGCATTGCGACGAACTGCAGTTCGTCCGGATGAATCACATTCTGTTTGTTCGGGGAGTCTGTGCTCGTCTTTTTCCCCTTTTTCAAACGCGGTTGCTGTTCGGGTTCCGACTGAGCCTTCTCTGTTTGCCTCCTGTGTGAATTGCGTCTGGTCGGCGCATCACTTGGCGATTCAAAGCAGGGAAGAACATCGGTTGAGTTCATACAGATAACTTACTCGATTATAGCCCGTGACGACAACGCCGTTAACCGTACAACTCATCTTGTACGGTTAAGCGGACATCGTCAAGAAAGAACGCGTGGGGCTCATCCAGCCAAGGCTTCGCGTATGGCGGTTTTTTCACGTTGTAACGTGGTTCGCAAGTCCGAAATGGCCTCTTCACAGACATTATCTATCCTTCGAGCCAGATGTGGAGCGCCCATATCCAACAGCGTATCGATACAGGCACGACAAATCCGCTGGACACGGTTGACACAATTTTCCGTTCGCGTTGCAGCCGAACGGATGCAGTCAGTTGCGACCCGACGGGCCGCTCTTTCACGACCATCTTCGAGAAGTCGTTTGATTTTCCTGACGCATTGAGTCGTTTCGTCTTTTGCGGCGTTTTGACAACGATCAACTATACCATTGACGGCATCAACGCAGCGGGCAGCCACATCTTCAGGAGAAGATTGGGCAGAGACGGTGCTGGTTACCGTCATTATACAGGCAGCGGCACAGAAAGCAGATAGCAGTTTCATTTTGTTTGTCTCCATCATGTAAAGAATGCGTGTATTGACCGGTTATTACCGGGAAACCCGCCAGCCGACCGGTTGATCGGAATAGATCAACGAAATTGACGGGTGCAAAAACGGTTCTTAACAGGCCTGTTATTTTTACCGCCTGCGACATGAGTGGGGAGAAAACTGAAATCCGTGCAGGCAAAACAGTTTTTTTGTGAAAAAATCAGGAAGAAGACGGATCGACAGCCCCGCTTTTTTTCAAAACGTGGGTTTGGGGGCATGTTTCGGGGTTGGAATCACCTGGCTTGTGTTCTGCTGACGTGCCATTTAATGGTCTTTAATGATCCTGATGAACCAAACCGAAGACTGATGTTCGGGGTTGCGGCAGGAGTAGCGGAATCAAGGCAGAAAGTGCGCGAGTTACGCTTCTGCCGCGATCTGTTCCATAATTTCGTCAGGAATGTTGAAGTTGGAAGTAACACTCTGGACGTCATCATTATCTTCAAGGGAATCGATCAACTTGAGGACTTTGGCGGCGTCATTTGCGTCGAGTTCGACGGTATCTGACGGAACACGGGAGATTTCGGCGAGTGTCGGCTGAATTCCCGCCTGTTCGAACGCTTTTTCGACTGTCTCAAAGTCGTCGGGCTGACAATAGACTTCGTAACTTCCTTCTGTTGTTTTGACATCGTCCGCACCGGCTTCCAGAACCAGTTCCATCAGGGCTTCTTCCTCGATTGCATCGGCGGGGACCATGAAGATGCCCTTGCGTTCGAACATCCACGAAACACAACCAGTGGCGCCGAGTTTGCCATTGCGCACCTCGAAGATTTTGCGAATTTCGCTGGCAGTTCGATTGCGGTTATCGGTCAATATATCACACATGATCGCGACGCCGCCCGGCCCATAGCCTTCATAGAGAAGTTCCTCGTAACTGACGCCCCCGGCTTCGCCCGTCCCTTTTTTGATGGCGCGTTCAATGTTCTCGCGCGGCATACTGTTCTTGCGGGCTTTATCGATCGCGTATCTCAACGCCAGATTCATACTGGGGTCGCCCCCCCGTTGAGCTGCTACGATGATCGCCCGGGACAGTTTCCCGAACAGCTTGCCTCGAACCTTGTCCGCTCGCCCTTTTTTGTGGGCAATGTTTGCCCAATGGGAATGTCCTGCCATCAATCTCTTTCGTTCAGTTTATCCGTTGGTAAGAACACGTCGTGATGAGAGCACCAGAAAACTGTAAAACCGGAGCAGCCTCAACAGACCAGCATTATCCGCCTGACCACAACCCGATCGTGTGGACTCTGCATCGGGTATGCACTAAAGACGCAGAGAGGTTAACCTTTGGAGATGACCATAGCAAGATTAGTCCTGTCTGGAATGCCAGCACCGGTAATATCAGCACCGATGGGAACGATGCTTCTTTCTGTACATACGGACACATTGCCTGAATGAAAGGTGGAAAGCCGACTGAAAAGGGTGTTTCTTATTTGAGTAACGGGATTGCTTGAACAGGATTATCCGAACGTCGTGAGCGGTGAGTTTGACGCTCCTGGTGAAAGATCGCGTTGCTGTCATCGAAGCGGGAGTCGGTGAAGTCGTTATCTGTAAAGTCGTTATACTCCGCCCCACTGGTGCGAGTTCCGTTTCTGGTAATTACGGGGGCGTGATTGTTGACTCCTGGAGAGTTGACTCACGCGGTAAAGGCTTTTACTATCAAGACCCGTTGAAATAGTGATCAGGTTCCATTCTCGGGGAAGTAGCCACTCCCGTAAAAACTGATTTTTCCTTGGAGTACGATATGTCTGATTCCCAGCCCGGCAACATTGAAAACGTATTACATGAAGATCGTCGTTTTCCTCCTCCCGCTGAATTCAAGCCTCGTGTCAGCTTCAAGACAGAGGCGGAATATGAAGCAGCCTGGAATCGGGCCAAAGACGATCCTGACGGCTTCTGGGGGGAATTGGCAAAGGAGAATCTGGAGTGGTTTGAACCGTTTACCTCCGTCCTTTCAGGTGAAATGCCGGAAGCGAAATGGTTTGAAGGCGGTAAAATCAATGCATCGGTTCAATGCCTGGATCGTCATTTGAAAGAGAACGCCAACAAGGCAGCCATTATCTGGGAAGGAGAGCCGGGCGATACGCGAGTGTTGCGCTATCAGGATTTGCATCGGGAAGTCTGCAAGTTTGCCAACGTACTCAAAAAGCTTGGGATCGAAACCGGAGATCGGGTTACACTTTACATGCCGATGGTTCCGGAACTTGTTATCGCGATGCTGGCTTGTGCGAGAATCGGTGCAACGCACTCCGTTATTTTCGCCGGTTTCAGTGCTGAAGCCGTGGCAGACCGTAATAACGATGCCCAGGCAAAGCTGGTGATCACCGCAGATGCCGGTTGGAGGAGGGGGAAGGAAGTTCCACTCAAAGCCGCTGTTGATCAGTCGCTTGAAAAATCTCCTTCCGTGAAGAATGTCATCGTCTATCAGCGAACCGGTGCAGATGTCACGATGGTGCCTGATCGTGATCACTGGTGGCACGAGTTGATGGAAAATGAATCAGCCGAGTGTGAACCGGTCGCTTTGGATAGCGAGCATCCGCTGTTCATTCTTTACACCTCGGGAAGTACCGGTAAACCGAAGGGAGTGCTGCACACAACTGCCGGCTATTTGCTCGGCACGACCATGACGACAAGATGGACGTTCGATTTGAGTGAGCAGGATACCTACTGGTGTACGGCGGATATCGGCTGGATCACAGGGCACAGTTATATCGTTTATGGCCCACTTTCCAACGGGGCGACATCGGTGATGTATGAAGGAGCCCCCAACTGGCCCGACGAAGGACGCTTCTGGGAACTGGTAGAGAAATATCAGGTGAGTATCTTCTACACTGCACCGACGGCGATTCGCGCTTTCATGAAATGGGGAAATCAATGGCCGGACAAAGCCGATCTCTCCAGCTTGCGGTTACTGGGTACGGTGGGCGAGCCGATCAATCCGGAAGCCTGGATGTGGTATCATCAGGTTATTGGGGGGGAACGTTGTCCGATTGTCGATACCTGGTGGCAAACTGAAACGGGCGGGATCATGCTCACGCCGGTTCCTGGTGTGACCGAGACCAAGCCAGGAAGTTGTGCCAAACCGCTGCCCGGTGTCGTACCGGCGATTTACGATGAGCAAGGGAACGCGTTGGGAACCAATCAGGGCGGTTTATTGGTGATGACAAGGCCCTGGCCTCACATGCTGCGGACGCTGTATGGTGATCATGACCGTTTCGTCGAGACCTATTTTTCCAAGTTCAAAGGCATTTACTTTGCCGGTGATGGTGCCCGTACTGACGAAGATGGTTACTACTGGATCATGGGGCGCGTGGATGATGTAATCAATGTTTCCGGTCATCGCTTGAGTACGATGGAAGTGGAATCGGCGCTGGTGGCACATGAAGCGGTAGCAGAAGCGGCTGTTGTCGGCTTCCCGCATGAACTGAAGGGCGAGGGTATTTGCTGTTTCGTCACGCTGAAAAGCGGTGAACCGAACGCAGAGATGAAAAAGGAATTGACTGCGCATGTGCGTCAACAGATTGGCGCAATTGCAACTCCCGATCAAATCCGCTTCGCACCTGCGCTTCCCAAAACACGTTCCGGAAAAATCATGCGTCGATTGTTGAGAGACATTGCGGCCGGTCGGGAAACGGCAGGGGATATCACGACGCTCGAAGACAGTCATATCATTGAAGCCCTCCGCAAGAATGATGATGATTAAAGATGCCGGTAAGTTCTCAACGGAGGGTCGCGGCGGTAAGGATTCGCAGCGGTAAAGAATGAATCGAGGGAGTGCGGCGTTGTTTCCTCCTGTTGAAGATCCCGAAACATTATTTGCTCGTAGGACTACTATCCGGAAGGTTACTGTCCGGATGAGGCGGATGACCTTGGCGGCGTGTTGTTGATTGCGGTCTGTTGTTGATATCAGTGTGAATAGCCAGATGCCCCAGTTTCATGATTATTTTAATGACGGTCCGGTGAAATGGACTTCGAAGCACCTGTTGGGGTTGGAGTATCTGACAGCTGAGGAGATCACGCTTCTTCTTGATCAGGCGGTTGAATTCAAGCGGCTTGCGGCCAACGGTAATTCAAAATTGAATCTTTTGAAGGGCGTTGTGGTTGGGAACCTCTTTTTCGAGCCTTCCACACGGACGCGGACCAGCTTTGGGCTGGCAGCCAAACGCCTTTCGGCGGATACCGTCGATTTTTCCCCCTCGGGCAGTTCGCTTTCCAAGGGGGAATCTTTTTTGGATACTGCGCGCAACCTCGAAGCGATGGGAGTGACCTTGATGGTTGTGCGGCACAAGACACCTGGGGCTCCTGATTTTTTATCGCAGCGGATCGAAGCTGGCGTGCTGAACGCCGGGGATGGAACTCACGAGCACCCGACGCAGGGACTGCTCGATTTGATGACCATGCGGGAACAGTTCGGCCAAATGCAGGGCCGAACAGTGGCGCTGGTCGGGGATATCCGCCATTCCCGGGTGGCCAGGTCGAACATTTGGGGATTGAAAAAACTGGGAGCTCATGTGATCGTTTGCGGCCCCGCCACGCTCATTCCGCCCGAAATAGAAAAATTGGGGGTGGAAGTATCCCACGATTTGGATGATATCATTCCCCGCATCGATTGTATCAATCTGTTACGGATTCAATTTGAACGTCAACGCGGGGCGTTTTTTCCTTCGATTGATGAATATGCCCATCTGTTTGGAATGAATGGTCAACGCCTTGAACAGGCGAGGAAAAATATCGTTATTCTGGCACCGGGGCCGATCAATCGCGGTGTGGAGTTGACTCCGGATGTCGCCGACGGGGAGCATTCCGTGATTCTTGAACAGGTCAGTAATGGACTGGCGGTGAGAATGGCGAGCCTGTATTTGTTGTACCGCAGGCAGTTGGAGTTGAGGGGGGAGCAGTGAGGTTCGCCAACCGGGGAAATTGAAACAGCGCTGCCCGGATTATTCCGGATTCGCAGCCCACAGAAAGATGATTACTGCTGGGAGCGCGACGGACGGATTTGAAAATTCTGACCGAGCACCGCTGTCCTTTGTCAATCAAAGTTGAATTCATTATGTCAAGTCTTCTTATCAAACAGGGGCGGATTGTCGATCCCGTCAGTCGTCGCGATGAAGTAGCTTCGCTGCTGATTGAGGACGGCGTGATCGTCGATGTCGATTCGTCGCGAACCGATGCAGATCGCGTGATTGATGCGACCGGGAAAATTGTTGTGCCGGGGCTGATTGATATGCGGGTCAGCTTGCGGGAACCGGGGCACAAAGAGGACGAAACCATTTTCAGTGGGACAGCCGCTGCTCTGGCTGGGGGATTCACGACAATCGCCTGCATGCCTGATACCGACCCTCCTGTTGATAACCGCGCGGCAGCCGAGTTTGTTATCCTGCAGGCCGAACGGGCCAGGCATTGTCGAGTCGTGCCGATTGGAGCGATCACCAAGCAATTGAAGGGAGAAGAACTTGCGGAAATTGGTCAATTGGTTGAAGGGGGAGCAGCTGCGTTTTGCGATGCCAAGCGACCACTGGCCAATTCGGAAGTCATGAGACGGGCATTCGAATACAGCAAAATGATGGATCGACCGCTGTTTCACTCTCCGCAGGTTCTCGAGCTGATTGCGGGAGGGATGATGCACGAAGGTTACTATTCAACGCTGCTTGGCATTCCGGCGATGCCGAGTGCGGCTGAAACGATCATGATCCATCGGGACATCACATTGGCGGAAATGACTGGTGGTCGAATTCATTTGATGGGGATGACAACCAGACAGGGAGTCGAGCAGATCAGGCAAGCCAGGTCGCGAGGCGTCAGCGTGACTGCCGACGTGACACCGCATCATCTGTTTTTTACGGATGAGTCGATGAAATCGTTCGATTCGAAATATAAAGTCTTTCCACCGTTTCGAACAGAGTCCGATATCGATGCCTTGTTGGCCGGATTGCAGGACGGAACGATTGATGTCATCTGTAGTGATCATCAACCTTTTGCGGAAGAAAAAGTCATCTGCGAACTCGATCAGACACCTTTCGGTGTTGTCGGACTGGAAACAGTGCTCCCAGCCTGTATCATTCGACTCATCCAGACGGGTGTTCTCGATTGGCTTGCATTGATCGAAAAACTGACGATCAACCCGGCGAAAATTCTCGGAATCGAGGCGGGAACCCTTACTGAAGGAGCAATTGCAGATATCACAATCATCGATGCCGAACGCGAGGTGACCATCAACCCGGATCAGTTCCTGAGCAAGGGAAAAAGAACTCCGTTCGCCGGAATGAAGCTCTCGGGAAAAGTGCAGACGGTTCTGGTCGGTGGGGAAGTGCGCTACGAAGCAGTTTGAAGGCGATAATGTCAACCGTAGCCTCCGTCGATGCTTTCTTTACGATTGCTTTCTTTCAGCGCCCGATCAGTCTGGTTAGCAAGAATTGTTGCGTGATTGGCGAGAATGGTAACGTCCGGAGCCGGAATGGCCTTCAACCTGTTGCTGTTTTGATTTTTTCAAATTTCGGCGAGACAGATTGATTCAGTCCGGGATTCCATGATTGAATTCATGACACGCTCAATCTGTTCTTCGACGGTGCATTTTGCAGACGGATATCCGACAACGCTCCCGATCGCAAAAATGCCTGAAGCCCAGGTCTCGTAGCAGTCGTTACACCACAGGCAACCGCGATCATCGGCAAACAGACCGACTGCCCCCAGGTTCAGGGAAGATGTGGCACCGTGTCGCTCGACGTGTGCGGCAAGAACAGCATCGACAAGAAGTGACTGTCCAGTGGCAAGAAAGATGCGGATTTGCTTCAGCTCTTCACCCAAACCGATAATGCTCGAGGCGATGACGTCTTTGATCATTCTGTCTTTCCCCGAGACCAGTTTGACCGAGTGCTTGTCGGCAATCGCAAGACTGTCATACACCTTCAGCGAATCTTCATGTTCTGCAAATGCAACCTGCGGGTGTTCGATCATCCAGCGAGGGGGAACAGGATGGGAACCGGTTGCAATCACGATATGGCGGGCGCTCAGAGAAATGGCTCCCCGTTCAGTTTCGCAAACGAGTTGGTGATCCGATTCGAATCGTGCTTTTCCGACCAGGCGGGTCAACCCGGCTACAGAATCACCTGAAACAAAATCAGCTTCTTCAATGAGAACAACGCGCGCAAATCGGGAACAGGCGACCGAAGCAAATTGCAGGGCAACAGGCTCGTTTCCCAGAATTGCAATTTCATATTCAAAGTCAGAAAACATCGTTTCACACGCTTTCACTTCTGTTCCATCATTTCCCGCGCCAATTTTTTCTGCGCCAGGTAGATTCAGAACCTTACGGCAACAAATCGGGCTACACCCTTCAGGTAGAATCGGCAAGAGAGGAGTGTTGTTACAGTAAAGTCGAGGGTAAAAAGTGGGAATCGCCTTGGCCTTGGGCAACTGGGGAAATTATTCCGGTTCTGTCGATTATTTCAGTTGGAAAAGAGGAGGGCTTCCGGGGAAAGAGCGATTTGTTGTCAATTTTCAACAAAATCGGTGATCCAGAGCGGCAAGAATGCGTTATGTTTAGGTAGTCGCACAAGCTTGGGAATGGGGCACCGCCTCTTCTGATGGTAATTCAAACAATCCTGGTTGAAAAAAATATATCGCTGTCTGTTATCCTGGAAGGATAGATCATGTCTCGACAAAGAGTGGGGTATCGAGGTCTCAAGGCATTGCTCTACAGCACGGGGGGAATATTTTTTCTCGTAGGTGCGATAACCGTAGGGGCCTGGATGGCTGTCAACTTTTTCAAGATTCCGGTCAAAAAAGGTCAGATGGCGATCCTGATCAAAAAGACGGGAAAAAATCTGGCGAACGATCAGGAAGTGGCCCCGGATGCGTCCTACAAAGGCGTGCAGAGAGAATATCTGCGTGAAGCGACCCATTGGCGGAATCCGTACAATTACGACTGGAAGGTGATAGAGCAGACAACAATCCAACAGGGAAAAGTGGGGATCCTGATTTCTCTGGCGGGAGAGAATCTGGGTTATGGTGAATTCATGGCCCATATTGATCCGAAGAAGAACAAGTTTATCGACGGAGTGCTTACGAAAGGGATCGTTCCGGATGTGCTGAATCCGGGGCTCTATCCCATCAACCCTTACCTGTTCGAAGTCGAGATTCACGACATGATCGTGATTCCCGCCGGCTATGTTGGCGTTGTGACCAACCTGTCCGGTCCCATGCCGAAAAATCCGAATACGCTGCTGGTCGAGAAGGGGGAGCGTGGCGTTGAAAGGGAGACGTTGCAGCCCGGGAACCATCCGGTCAATCCCTACGAAAAACGGATCAACCTGGTTGATTGCAGAAGCCAGACATTCAGCCTGGCGCAAAATAAGGATATGGGATTTCCCTCGAGAGACGGGTTCTGGGTCAGTCTGGATGGAACGATCGAATTCCGTGTGATGCCGGATAAGGCTGCCGAAGTTTACGTTACTTTCAACGATGTGGACAACGGCGAAAAAATTGATGAGGAAATCATCCGGAAAGTCATCATGCCCATCGCCAGGAGCTATTGTCGGGTGGAAGGTTCGAAAATATCCGGGCGTGATTTTATTGATGGTAAGTCACGAACCCAATTCGAGGAGAACTTTGAAAAAGTAATGCAGATGGAATGTGAACCACTTGGTATCGAAGTTCTTGTTGCCAAGATAACGAACATTGTTCCCCCGGAAAAAATTGCAGAACCGATTCGTCAGCGGGGAGAGAAAATCATCGAGGTTGAACAGTACGAAAAACAGATCGAACAGCAGAAAGAAGAACAGAAACTGGCCGTTTCCAAGCAGATGGTCAAACGCAAGCAGGCGATGATTGTTGCCGAGCAGGAGGTTGTCAAGGTGACGACGGAAGCAATGCGGGAACAGGAAGTTGCTGTTATTAAGGCGAATGAAAACCTGGCTGTTGCCAAGCTGAAACTGGAGGCAGCCAAAGATGAAGCCGAGGCAATCACATCACGTGCGAAAGCAGAGGCTGAAGTGATTGATTTCAACAATCAGGCGGATGCAGCCGGTTGGAAAAAGGCGGTAGAAGCATTCGGTGGCGACGGTGCAGGGTACGCCAAATATTTGCTGCACAAGAAATTGGCCCCGGCTTACCGAAAAATTATGGCCAATACCGAAGACAGCCCGATCATGAAAATCTTTGAATCGTTTGCAGTTCCCTCAAAACAGAAGGCACCAACTGCCGCAAAGGTTCCAGATAAAAAATAGAACCGGGGAGCCGCTGTGCTGAATCGCATCCGGTCTTCCCTGACAGAATCAAGGGGCCGCTTTGTGGCCTCAACAGAATACTCCGGCCAAATACTCCGACCAAAGATAAACTGTTCCGGTTGTCAGAATTTCAATCGGAACGTAACGGAATTGAATAAAGGAATCACCTCATGGGTATCAAGTCATTATTTTCGACCAAAGGGGCGATCTTCAGTACAGTCGCGGCGGTCCTGATTGTTGCTCTCGGTTGGATAACAATTGAATGGACTGTCAATCGCGTTTATGTTCCCGAAGGGTACAGCATGCGATTACGGTACAAGGGGCCGCCTCTCCCTTTTTTGCCCGATTACAACCTGCCGGAATCGAAGATGGGGTTTGCCAAGGTCGACGAGAATGGCCGACTGCTTGAGAGAGGCATGGTGCGCGAGATGCTCGGACCGGGCAGGCATTTTCGCTCCTTCCTGTATTGGGATTGGGACATCATTCCGGATATCGTCATCAGACCGGGGGAAGTCGGGATTGCGACTTCCAAGTTGGGCAAGGATCTTCCTCCGGGCGAATATCTGGTTGATGGAGACTTGGGAACAACAAAATACAAGGGGATTCTCCGCAAGGTGTTTGGCCCGGGTCGATATCGTGTCAATGACTATGCTTACACTTTTACCATTATCAAAACACAGGCCATCAAGGATCAGAACCAGACAAAGTACGCCGGTTGGGTGGTTATACCGACGGGGTATGTTGGTGTTGTGACAAATCTGGACAATAATCCGATTACCGGGAAGAAGATTGGAATCCAGAACGAAGTTTTTCCGCCAGGAATCTATCCGACGAATCCGAAAGAACAGCAGATCGATATTGTCGAGATTGGATTTCGCGAAAAAAGTATCAAGGCGAATCTGCTTACCAAACCGGATGGTTCCATCATGTTCGACGATGCAGGAGAGCCGCTCATTGCCCATGATGGTTCCGGGATTTCCTTTCCGTCCAAAGATGCTTTTCCGATCAATATGGACTTCACCGCGATTTGGGGAATCACTCCTGAGCAGGCCCCGAATGTGATCAAGAAGTTCGGGAATATCGATGCCATCGAAACAAAAGTCGTCATGCCACAAATAGAGTCGATCTGTAGAAACACCGGGTCACAATATAACGCGGTTGATTTGCTCGTTGGAGATACGCGTCAGGAATTTCAGACTGCGACAACGGAAAAGTTTCAAAAAGCGTTGATTGAAAAGGATGTGACTCTTCTTTACGGTCTGGTTCGGCATATTTTTATCCCGCAGCAAATTCGAAAATATAAGCAGGAAGCTTTTGTTTCCGAAGAACTCGCCTTGACCAGGATGCAGGAAACGATCACCGCGGAGATGGAAGCAAATCTGCGGGAAGCCGAACAGAAGGTGGAACTCGAGGCAGAAAAAATTCGTGTCGAAACGGAAAAGCTGGTTGCCAACACGATTGCCGAGGGACAGAAAAAGGCGAAGGAAACTGCTGCCGAAACGCAGCGTATCATTGCTGGAATCGACAAGGAAATCGCCGTTCTGGAGGCGCAAGCCACCGTCGTTCTGGGTCAGGCCAAAGCTGACGCCACCCGTATGCAGGAAGAAGCCAAGGCGAACAAATTCAAACTCGCCGTCGAAGCGTTCGGTACCAGCGATGCCTACAATAAATGGGTCTTCGCGGACGGCTTGCCGGAAGATATCGAGTTGAATCTCATCTTCGCAGGTGAAGGAACCTTCTGGACAGACCTTAAAAGTTTTTCTGAGGCGATGCTCGGAAAGCAGTCTACCGAACGCCGACGGAACAAAATGAATAAAACCGGGATTGGAAAACAGATACGGGAGTAGAAGCACCCCTGTCGTCTGTCTATATTTCATGGTCGGAATCAGCCGAAGGGGTCAGATGCAATCGGTGTAGTCCTCTGGCAAACCAGGGATAGATGCAGGGGATAACCAGCGAGGTGAGCAGTGTTGATGTAATCAGGCCCCCAATAACGACCGTCGCCAGCGGACGCTGCATTTCTGCTCCGTCACTGGTTGATGTCGCCATGGGAAGGAAACCGAGACTGGCAACCAGAGCTGTCATCAGCACCGGGCGCAACCTCACCAGGGCCGTTTCGCGGCTGACTTCAACAACATCGCGTCCAGTCTGTCTGAGATGTTCCGCCGCACTGACCCAAACCAGTCCGTTAAGAACAGCCACGCCGAACAGGGCAATAAAACCGACCCCGGCGGAGATACTGAAAGGCATGGCCCGGAGATAGAGGGCCAAAATTCCTCCACTGGCAGCCATCGGGACGGCCAGGAAAATCAGCATGGCCAGCCGCATCGATCCCAATGAAGCATGCAGCAGCATGATGATAATGATAAGGACGATCGGCGTAATCAGCATCAGACGCTTGCTGGCGGATTGCAGATTTTCAAAATCCCCTCCCCAGCGAATTTCGTAACCGGCTGGAATATCGACATGTTCCGCAATCGTCCGTTTGGCATCGGCCACGAACGAGGCGACGTCCCGACCCCGAACATTCGCGGAGATGAAAGTCCGTCTGCGGTTCGCTTCATGTTCGATCGATGGCGGTGTTTCTTCAAGAGTAATATCCGCCAGCGCTTTTAAGGGAACGGAATTCCCACGGGAATCGGATATGGGAAGCTGTTCCAGCATTTTGATTTCTTTTCGCCAATGTTCAGGGATGCGCACGATGATCGGGAAGCGGGCACGTCCTTCGAAGATCTGTCCCACCTGATATCCGCCGATCGCAGAAACGACATTCAGGACGGTCTGTGCATCAATGCCGTAGCGTGCCAGTTTGTCCGGGCGGGTTTTGATCGACAAGGTTGCCAGGTTCGCCTGATAGTTCGCTTTCACATCGACCGCTCCCGGTATCTGTTGGAGGGCCGCTTCGATCTGTTTCCCTTTTTCTGCCAGAATCTCGAGGTTGTCGCCATAGAGCAGAACAGCGACATCTGCTTTGACACCGGCTACCAGTTCGTCAACGCGCATTTCAATCGGCTGGGTGAAACCAAACACCACACCGGGAACATTTTTGTTGAGGACTTCCGAAATCTGTTCAATCAGTTCATCTCTTGTTTTGTGTTCGGGCCAATCATGGACAGGTTTCAACAGGACCCAGACGTCGGTTTGATGCACGCCCATGACATCGTTGGCAATTTCGGGACGACCAGTTTTGCAGAAGACCGTTTTGACCTCCGGAAACTGTTTCAGGAGTTTTTCAATTTGAGTCGACATATCAATCGACCCTTCCAGTGTCGCGCTGGGCAGGCGGACGGCTTCGATCAACAGGTCTCCTTCTTCCAGACGGGGCATGAATTCTGCTCCCAGATTCATCGCAACAGGGATGCTGATGGCAAACAGCGTGACTGCTGCGGTGACCGTCACGAAAGAATGTCTGATCGCGGCTCCAACAATCGGCTTATATATTTTTTTTACCCAACGAATCAGCAGGACATCTTTCTCGTCCATTTTTTTAGGCAGAAACAGCGATGCCAACGCGGGCATCAGTGTCATGGAAAGGATCATCGAGCCCCCCAGGGCGAACAGAACCGTTAACGCCATCGGGCGGAACAGCTTTCCTTCGGAACCCTGGAGAAGCAGAATCGGCAGGTAGACAACAGAGATGATCAACTCGCCGAACATGGTCGGCTTTCGAACTTCAACGGCGGCATCGCGTATCACATCCAGATGGGATGTCCCCTCATTGTCGTGGGAAAGCCTGCGGATGCAATTTTCAATCATGATGACCGAACTGTCGACAATCAGGCCGAAATCAATTGCTCCCAGGCTCATCAAACTGGCGGTTACTCCCGTCATCAGCATGACATTGGTAGCAAACAGCATCGATAGTGGAATGGCGAGTGCCACCAGCAGTCCGGCACGCATACTTCCGAGCATGAACAGCAATACGATAATAACCAGAATCCCCCCTTCTGTCAGATTGGTGAGGACGGTTTTCAGCGTTCGCCCTATCAATGCGGCCCGGTCGTAGGTGACTTCCAGAGTGACACCTTCAGGAAGTGTTTTCTGGATTTCCCGGAGGCGTTTTTTGGCGGCATTGACAACCAGACGTGAATTTTCGCCGATCAGCATCATCACCAACCCGGTGACAGCTTCTCCCCGTCCATCGCGCGTGACGGCTCCCTGTCTGGTCATTGGCGCGATCGCAACCGTTGCGATGTCGCTGACCAGAATCGGAGTCCCGTCCTTTTCGCGACGCACCACAACCGATTTGATGTCATCAATGTCGGTCAGTAAAGATGAGCCGCGAATAAAACGCTGCTCACCATGATGGACGACATACCCTCCCCCGGCGGTCGCATTATTGTTTTGCAATCGGTCGAAAAGCAGTTTGAGTGAAATGCCGTAACTCGTCATGCGATCGGGATCAGGACGCACCTCGAAAGTTTTATAGAAACCGCCGTGCGTGTTGATCTCGGTAACTCCCTCAACTTCTCTCAATTTGGGCGCGATCTCCCATTCGAGCAATGTCCGTAGCGCCATCGGAGAATGTGTTTTACTGCGAACTTCAAATTGAAGCACTTCTCCCAACGCCGTGGTGAGCGGGCCAAGTCTCGGGTTCCCATAACCGGGGGGAATATCTTCGCTCGCTTCTGCAAGCCGTTCTGAAACCAGTTGCCTGGCCCAATAGATGTCGGTCCCTTCCTCGAAAACAATGGTGACAACCGAGATGCCGAATTTGGAAACACTGCGCAATTCTTCAATCTTCGGCAGTCCTCCCATGACTGTCTCGACCGGATAAGTGACATACCGTTCCACTTCGATCGGAGAAAGGGAACCGGCATCCGTGACAACCTGCACCTGCACATTGGTCAAATCGGGCACAGCATCAATGGGAAGATTCAACGCTGAATTCAAGCCACCTAACGCCATCAGAAAGACCAGTACCAGTACCAGAATCCGGTTGGTCAACGATAATTCAATAACTCGTGTTAACATCGTGTGTTTATCCGGGCCGTATCGTCATGATTAAGGAATAGTGATCATTTCAAACAGGGCAGGTCAAGATGCGTGGTGGAATAAAGGAGTAATAAAGAGGGGGACAATCTGATTGATTTACTGCTCCACTCGAAAAAAGCATTCGCGGGGTCACTCCTCGGCTTCAAGCAGCAATTCCGATTTGAGAACGAACATACCCTCGGTGACAATGCGTTGCCCGGATTCCAATCCACTGGTTACTTCGACCCAGTTGTCGGATGTTATTCCCGTTGTAATTTCAACCTGCTGAAACTGATTGTCCGAAAGAGCGACAAAAACAAACTGTTTACCGTTGTATTGGAAGATTGCCTTACCGGGAACGGCCAATCTCTTTACCGGTTTCCCAAGCGGGACGGCAACGCGAACAAACATCCCCGGACGCAATTGGGAATCGGAGTTGTCGATAATCGCGATCAGCGGAACCGAATTGCTATCCACCGAAACTTCCCGACCAACGTAGTGAACTCGCGCGGTAAAAGTCCGGTTGGAGATAGCGGGAACCTGGACGGTGAGTTCCTGATCGGGGGAAATGCCCACTGCCGGCCAGTCATTTTCCCGAATATCCGCTGCAACATAAAGCGTTGAAGTATCGGCAAGAATGAACAGCGAAGCAGATTTTTCAACACGCTCTGATTTTGCGAATGTTCTGGATTCAATCGTGCCATCGAACGGAGCACGAACTTCCAGGCGTGAAAGCTGACTGGCAGAAAGACTATCTTCCACATCTTCACTGTAACCGAGCAAGGTTTCCAGTTGCTGTCTGGCAATACGAAGTCGCCGTTTCGCGTCAGCCAGGTCTGTTTCTGCCTGTAATCTATTTTGAGTGGTACTGAAAAGTGCCTGGTCACAGATTGCCTGATAGGCAGCGTGAGCCACTTGCAGTTCACTTTCCCTCTGACGAATCAGCCGTCCGGAAACAGAACCGGTATCGGCAAGAGGCTTGATTTTTTTGATTAAATCCCTGGCGAGCAGGTATTTGGAATAGGAGGAGAAAATCTGCTCACGATACTTCCCGAGAGAAGCATCGGCAAATTTCTTTTCGATCTCGGAGATGCTTCTGTTCTGTTTCAGTTCATCGAAAAGCTTTTTCAGATTGTCTGCAATCAGTTTTTCCCGCTCATACTTCCGACTGACAATTTTCAACTCGGAATTGAATTTCAGCACATCCGCTCTGGCTTTTCCAATATCGGGACTGCTAATGACGGCCAGCAGGTCTCCCTTTTTCACCTTATCTCCGGGGGTCGCCAGAACCTCAATGAGAATACCACTGACTGGGGCTTTCAGATCGATGTGCCTGGTTTGATCATATCGGAGACGTCCGGGGATCCAATG
>JALWSL010000459.1:3104-4760 GCA_027080405.1 Planctomycetaceae bacterium | reverse complement strand
TTCGCTCTTTCAGAAGCCAGCCACGATAGCGCCAAAAGCGACTATCCTGTTCCGCCTCTGTCGAGGCCCGAGCCAGCAGATCGGCAACCGCCCCCTGATCCCCTTCAAAAATGGCCAGGTCAATTTTCAGGGCGAGCAGTTCCGGATTGGAGGGATATTTTCGCAGCGCGTTTTCCAGGGGTGTTTTATCACCCGGAATCACGGTCTGAATCCCGAAAGTAGCCATTCCATTATCAGCGGTTTTCTTGGCGGAGTAGACCGCATGGGCCACTTCCAGAACCTCATTATCGGGATATTTGCTCCGCCAGCGTGTCAGCAAGGTAAAACCATCGGAAAAGTTGAGTACATTCTGCATGAGCAAATAGGAATAGGCCTCAGGCGGTTCGCACCCGTATTTCATGGCCATTTTAATCTGCCGAACCATTTTTCGGCGTTGTAACGTCATGGCATAAAAGTAGATCAGGCGTTGATGCGCAACCCCTGCTCTTTCATTGATTGAAAGCATCCGCTTCCAGTTTTTTTCTGCTTCCAGGGGAAGGTTCAAATCGGAAAAGAGGATGTCCCCCCGGCCAGCCAGCGCCTGCAGAGCACCGTGATACGAATCATCCACCCTGCCTAACAGATCAACAGCTCGTTCAAGTTGATCAAGCTGAATGCAGGCCTCCGCCCCAAACAGCAGGGCATCGTTATTATCTGGTTCCAGTTCGAGCCAACGATTGGCGACCGCTTCCAACGTTTTCCAGTCGCCGGCAGCTGTCGCGGTCTTGCAGTCCTTCCTGTAGGCCTCGATGCGGCTCCGATTCACTCGATCCATCGCAGGCCCGTAGCCGAGCAATACAGCCATCAGCAGGATGAGCAGGAGAGCCAACCGCAACCACCTGCGTCGTTTCGACGGAGGAAGTTTCCCGGTAGAAGCAGTTTTCGCTTCAGAACCGCCGTTGTCGTTATTTGCCAAGTCCAGTCCCTCACTCATCCAACAGTCTTATCGGACAGTCTCATCCGGAAATTCGACTTTCAACGCCCGGCAGGCCAACACCCACGACCTCAACAACCATACCGCTTCACCAAACCATTTCACCGCAAGGTTCACTGCCTGGAAAGAACGCAACACCAAATAAAATGCGAAACCAACTAAACAGCGTGTTCCCCCCGCCCGTAAAAACGTCTGGGCAACTTTGTGATACTTCTTAAAACAGCGATGCTGCCATGAATGTTGCGCACGTTTCAGCATAACTGAATTTGAAGCCCCTACTCAAGCATTATCAGCAAATCTCTACCCAAAACAAGAGGCCGGAATGTTCAGTTTGACAATCTGCAAAGTCCAACCGTGCCAAATGTGTTTCCCGGATTACGATTCACCGCGTCTGTCGGTTATCCAGATAGAACAGGAGAACGGTCAAATCAGCGGGGGTAATTCCGCTGACCCGCTCGGCTTGCCCGAGAGTGGCCGGTTGTATTTTACTGAGTCGATCCCGGGCTTCATTCCGAAGTTGCGGGATGGCGTGATAATCGAAATTGGCGGGAATTTTAACAGAGCCGATCTTCGATTGCCGTTCAATTTCCTTTTCCTGCCTGCGAATGTAGCCGGAATACTGGGCATCGATTTCAACCTGCCTGATCGCCGCAGGAGATAAATCGAGCGCAGCGGCTTCAGGA
>JALWSL010000459.1:0-3094 GCA_027080405.1 Planctomycetaceae bacterium | reverse complement strand
CCACCACATCTTTCCAGGTTATTTCAGGGCGTCTGAGCCACTCTTCCAGACTGTTTTTGTGATATCGATTTTCCCGAATGAATTTCTCCGCCCTCTCGATCTGTTCCAGATGGACATCGAATTTCTTCAACCGCTCCGGTGAGGCCAGGCCGATCTTTCTGGCGATCGGTGTCAGTCGGCGGTCAGCGTTATCCTGTCGAAGCAGTAAACGATATTCCGCCCGTGATGTAAACATGCGGTAAGGTTCCTCGACTCCCTTGGTGACCAGATCGTCAATAAGAACCCCCAGATAAGCCTGGTTTCGATCCAGAATGAACGGCGATTGGCTGGCGATTTTCCGGGCCGCGTTAATCCCCGCGATCAGGCCCTGCCCTGCCGCTTCTTCATAGCCGGTTGTGCCGTTGATTTGCCCCGCGAAATAAAGCCCCTGCACTTTTTTTGTTTCCAGAGTGGGCAGCAGTTGTGTTGGCGGTGCGAAATCGTATTCAACAGCGTAACCGTATCGCATGATTTCCGCGTTTTCGAGTCCTTTGATCGCATGGATCATTTCATCCTGCACATCCCGGGGCAGAGAAGTAGAAATGCCGTTGCAGTAGTATTCGTGCGTCAGCCGTCCTTCCGGCTCCAGAAAAATCTGATGCGACTGCTTCTGCGAAAACCGCACGACTTTATCTTCAATGGAAGGACAGTACCGTGGCCCGGCTGAGTTGATCTGTCCGGAATACATCGGTGCCCGGCTCAAATTCTCACGGATCAACTCATGCACTGTTTCGTTGGTGTCGGTCAAATAACAATCGAGTTGGGACTGTTTGATTTCGTCCGTCAGAAAAGAAAACGGCTGCGGATTTTCATCGCCCGGCTGCGTTTTAAGCTGGCTGAAATCGATCGTACGTCCGTTGAGTCGAGCCGGCGTGCCGGTTTTGAATCGTTCAAGCTGGAAACCGAGTTTGACCAGCGAGTCGGAAATCGTTGCGGTTGTTCCTTCCCCCGCCCGTCCTCCTTTCGCCTTTGCCTCTCCGGTGTGCATAATCGCCTGCAAAAAAGTGCCGGTCGTCAAAATGAGGGCTTCCGCCCGGTAGATCGCATTTCCACGAACGCGGACTCCCTGCACCTTTGCGTTATTGACGAGGATTTCCTCGACCATTTCCTGAACGAGCGTCAAATTCTCCTGATCTTCCACCCGGTACTTCATCAGAAACTGGTACGCTTTTTTATCCGCCTGAGCACGAGGCGAGTGCATCGCCGGGCCTTTGGAACTGTTGAGCATACGAAACTGGATGCCGGTTTCATCAATGACGCGGCCCATCTCGCCACCCAGTGCATCGATCTCCCGAACGATCTGCCCCTTTGCGACCCCACCAATGGCGGGGTTACAGCTCATCTGACCGACGGTGTCGCAGTTCATCGTCAAAAGGGCTGTCTTCGCCCCCAATCGCGCAGCCGCCAACGCCGCCTCGGTTCCCGCATGACCCGCCCCGACCACGATCACATCATATTGATACAGAGATTCAGACATAAAAGAAGTTTTACTTTATCGCATTACAAGCAGCCGCAAGGTACGTCGAGCCACACCACGTTTGAAAATAAATGTGAGAAAAAGATGCGTAACGGCGTTCCCCACCCATTGGGCTACTTCATATTCAACGCTTGATTTTGGGATCGGTGCGCTAATTGGATGCATTATGACTATAATTGGCGTGACCACGGAGCACGGGCCACTAACCACGCTCAGGGACCACGAAAAGGCAGCTCCCAATTCAAGGCCTGAAAAGGGATTACTCTTTCCAGGCCAGATCGCTCGGTTTGACACCTTTGACGAAGTTGTTGTTGCCGTAGAAGCGTGGTTCGTAGGGGGAGACAAAATCGACATTTGCCTTCTTGGGAATTTTTCGCTCGAGTTTGACAGCCCAGTAACAGGCGTTGACGAGCAATCGACGCAGATCCTCGCATTTCAGATCGATCGAAGAACAGAAGGTGCTACAGAAAACGCGAGAAGTCCTTCCTGGTGCAACGGGATAACTTCGCGTCCAGGCGATCGGCATCATCGGATCATTTTTCTTCCCTTCCACAGGAGGATCGTCCGACTTCATGCCTGTAAGAACCTGTCCATAAACAAGAACTTTCGCATCTTCAGGCAGCTTGTTGATGCCGTAAACATCGGTCGGTCCCCAAAGATCTTTCACGCCCTTGAGAATCGGGTGCCGCCATTGTTTCTCATTGATGACACCCCGCGTGCTTTCGTGCCGATGGCTCCCATGATGCGAAACCCAGGTTTCCCCGAAAACCTCCTTGCCGAACCCACCTTTCCAGTCCTGTCCGTTATACCTGAAACTGTATTTGGCATACGGGCTGTTTTTATTTCGAGTGTAATTGAAGGCGTGCGTAGCCGTTCTCAACCCGATGATCGGCTTTCCCGATTTGAGATATTCATCGAAGTAACGCATATCCTTATCGGGCAGTTCCCGGAACCGGGTGAACAGGACAACCAGGTCGGCAGTGGGCAGCAGGTGCATTCCGGGAATGTTGGTTTGATTGTTCGGATCGATCGTGCCATCTTCGGGATTGATCGAAAACAGAACCGTACATTTGAAGCCGTGATGTTTGGCGAGAATCTGCCCCAACATCGGCAGGGCTTCTTCGGAGCGGTATTCTTCATCTCCTGCGATCAAAACGATATGACGCCCCAATCCCGGTCCCGTTTTTCCTTCATAGACAACCCACTGCTGTTCGGCCCGCAAATTGAGTGGGGACGCCAAAAATGCAAGCAGAGCCGTCATCAGTGAAAAACAGGAAACTGGTATCAATGGAAGTTTCATGGCAGGCGAACCTTTGCAATAGTTATTATTGGAGCTTGGTTTTATCGGAGATGCCTCTTGTCGATCGAACAGGAAACCTTACTTTTCCAGGTTACTTTTTCTTCTTTTTAATCAGGCCTTTTTGCAGATCTTCAACCACACTGGCCAGAATTGTTACGTCTTTTTTCTGCATGATGTTGGCGATACGGGATTCGGGGACTCCCAAACGTCTCATGATTTCCTCAGCCGACTCCCATCGTTTGGCTGCCTGTTTCGGGGTCGCCAGAAACAGACTGGTC
>JALWSL010000458.1 GCA_027080405.1 Planctomycetaceae bacterium | reverse complement strand
CTTCTGGCCTTATGTGCACTGATAACGCAAGCGGAACTCTACTCGAATTCGACAAACGGGCTGATTCGACGCGCCTTGGCGAAAATTTCCTCTTTTTCGCTTTCAGTTTTGGCCTCACTGTAGCGGGCCCGGAGCTTTTTCAACTTCGCTCTTCTGGCTCTTTTTCTCGCTAGTTCGCGAGCACCTTCGTCACGTGGCATTTTTCTTCCAACTTGTATCTTCTGTAACTTTAAATATGTCAACAGGTTGAAAGGCAGGGGAAGCCCGGCCTTTCTTTTCCTGCACACTGCGCACCTCATGTGCGTAACGGTACTCAAAAAAGAAAGCGGCGTCAAATGCCCACGTCGGATTCCAGTCTGAATCTCCCAGAAAAGTCGTCTCCCCAAAAACGGGAGAAGTCATTATTCTGTCGGGCCGATCGAATAAGACAGAAACAGGGGGGCAATTATGTCCACAGGCAAACTGCACAGAACACCGATACATTGGCTCGGCGAGTTGGTTATCCAGCCCGTTGAGTTTGTTGGGGATTTTGTGCTTTTTTCCTGGTTGACATTCAAATGGGTCTTCTCCTGTTGGCCCAGATCGTCCGTCATCTGGCCTGCACTTTATCAGGTTGGCGTATTAAGTCTTCCCGTCGTTGTTGTTACCGGTGCTTTTATCGGAATGGTACTCGCTGTCCAGTCTTATGATCAATTACGGGTGATGCATCTGGAATCGCAGTTGGGAGCGGTTGTCAATTTGACTCTTGTGAAGGAACTGGGCCCCGTTTTGGCGGCGACAATGTTGGCCGGGCGTGTTGGCAGCGCGATCGCGGCTGAAATTGGAACGATGCGGGTGACCGAGCAGGTCGATGCACTGGAGGCACTTGGGGCTGACCCGATCCAGTACCTGGTCGTTCCCCGCTTTCTGGGGTGCGTTTTGCTGATCCCGCTGTTGACGGTCGTTGCCGATGCGATCGGTATTTATGCCAGTTGGCTGTTTTCAACGGCTGTTCTTGGGGTCAACAGTTACTACTATTGGAATTACACCTATCAATTTGTCACCCTGTTTGATGTTTCCTCTGGTGTGTTCAAGTCTGTTTTTTTCGGAGCCGCGATTGCTCTGGTCGCCTGTCACCGTGGATTCAATGCTCGCGCCGGAGCAGAAGGCGTTGGGACAGCAGCAACACAAACTTTCGTCTATTCGTTTGTCTTCATTCTGTTTCTCGATTTCCTTTCTGGAGTTCTTCTGTCGCAGATTTCCCAATGGCTCTACGGTTGAACCCGGCGTTGTCGCCACTGTTGTCAGGAGATGAGATCACATGAGTATGCCTGCCCTTGAATTGAAACAGGTTTCACGACAGTTTGGTACACAACAGGTGCTGCGGGAAATCGATCTGCAGGTCTTTCCCGAAGAAACACTTGTCCTGATTGGCGAGAGTGGTTGTGGAAAAAGCGTAACAACCAAGTTACTGGCAGGAATGCTTGAACCAACTACAGGGACGGTGTTCTGGCAGGGGCGTGATGTGGCCTCTCTCTCAGCAGAAGAAAAGTTGAGGCAGCGACTGAAAATTGGCTATCTGTTCCAGTCAGCCGCATTGTTCGACAGCATGAATGTTTACGAAAATATCGCATTCGGATTGCATCAGAATACGGATCTGAAAGAGAGCACCATCCGTGAAATTGTGCAGGATCAAATTCGAGCGGTCGGTTTGACGGTGGACGTCGGAAGAAAAAAACCATCTGAACTCTCAGGTGGAATGCGCAAGCGTGTTGGCCTGGCCCGGGCACTCGCACTGGCTCCGGAAATCATCATTTACGATGAACCAACCACCGGGCTCGATCCGGTGATGAGCGATGTCGTCAATGAGTTGATCATCACAACCAGAGAACGTCGGCCAGTAATCAGCATCATTGTGACTCATGATATGCACACCGTTCAAAAAGTGGCGGATCGGGTCGTTATGCTGTTCCCGTTGGCAGGGCTGGAACCGGGACAACCCCAGGTCATTTTTGAGGGAACTCCCGAACAGGCCTTTTCTTCCCGGGAAGAAAGAGTCTATTCATTTGTGCACGGTGATGCAACTCGACGTTTACAGAAACTGGCTCTCGCGTAACAATACGCCCCATTTTCGAGTTCTCCCTTAATTTCTCGCTAACTTAATTGATTGAGCTTTTTACAGCATCATGTCGGAACGTCAGTTGCAATTTCGAGTTGGCCTGTTTGTGATCGTCGCGACAGTGATCGGCGTCGGGTTGACGTTTCAGTTTGGCAAACTGGAACGCTACCTGCAGCCCCGTTATCTGCTTGCCATCCAATTTCCTGAAGTTTCGGGTATTCAACCAGGGACTCCCGTCCATCAAAGCGGGATACCGATTGGAGTTGTCAAGGATGTCACGATCGACCGGGAACAGGGCAAGGTCTTCGTTTTGGTCGAAATTCGTAGTGACCATAAAATTTCCAGAGATTCCCGCGCACAGATCGTCACTTCTCTATTGGGAGAGGCACATATCGAATTCACACTCGGAATCAGTTCTGAATATTTTGCACAGGGTGATATTCTGGAAGGGCAGGTTCCACAGGATCCCTTTGCAGTTGTGCAGCGGTTGGAATCCCGGTTGGACAACACGTTGAAAGTTTTCGAGCAGACCAGTCAGGAGTGGAAGTCGGTCGGCCACAATTTGAATACCTTGATCATGACCGAACGTGGTTCGCTGGATCAAATGATCGAACAGGCGGCAACGGCTTTGAACGGGTTGACCGTCACGATGCAGAAAGCTTCGGTAACTCTCGATACCGCCAACAAAATTGTGGCGGATCCCCAATTGCAGAGATCGATCAAAGAATCGATGACGGCCCTGCCCCGGATGATGCAGCAGACAGAGGAACTAATCCAGCAGACGAAACAGACAATTGCAGCGACCAAAACAGCAGTCAACACATTGAGCGAAACGATGGAGAACCTGCGGGTTGCGACGCAACCACTTGCCAATCATTCCAACCAGTTGGTCACCAAATTCGACCTCGGTTTGAATCAGCTCAATCACACTCTGGCGCAACTCGATAAATTCAGCACACAACTCAATGAAGGAGATGGTTCGCTGCAACGTCTCGCTACCGATCCGCAACTCTATCGCAATTTGCAGTTATCTTCTGCCTCCCTTGCTTCGCTGCTTTCCAATCTGGAACCGATTGTGCAAGACATGCGTGTCTTCAGCGATAAAGTGGCCCGCCATCCGGAACTGCTCGGCGTCAGTGGTTATCTGCGAGGAAGTAACGGATTGAAGGGAACGCCCCAGACGATCCAGCCGGCTTCCTCCTACGCTCCCGCCAAACTGCAATCGCAGCCCCGGTCACTCCCCCAGCGCACCGCCAGTCCCTCGGGAAATTCGATGAATCTACGAATCAAACGCTAAAGCCCCCAGGGAAGCCCCCAGGAAAGCTCCAGCGAAATCGCAACAGAATGAAGCGGGAATGAGAAACGACCCGCTCCACGCCAACCGGTGAAACGGGTCGTTGAACCGTCAATTGGAACCTACTTCGTCTTTAACTCTGAATTATCGGGTTGGTGCATCAAAATAGTGCGACAACAGAACCCAAGCAACGATAGCCCCATTAACGAAAGCCCCCATTCAAGGCCTGAAAAGGGGTTACACTTCTTTGGAATCGATCCAGCTCATCATCGAGCGGAGAGTTTTTCCGACTGCTTCGATCTTGTGCTGTCTTTCCAGGCGTCGGGTCGCCTTGAAGGCTGCCTGGTTTGCCTTGTTTTCCAGGATCCATTCTTTGGCGAACTGCCCTGTTTGAATTTCAGAGAGGATTTTTTTCATCTCTTTTTTGGTTTCGTCCGTAACGATCCGTGGCCCGCGAGTGTAATCGCCGAATTCTGCCGTGTTGGAAATGCTGTATCGCATGTAATTCAGACCGCCCTGATAGAACAGGTCGACAATCAGCTTCAGTTCGTGCATACACTCGAAATAGGCCATTTCCGGTTGATAGCCAGCTTCGACAAGTGTTTCAAACCCGGCTTTCACCAAAGCGGAAACGCCGCCACATAGAACGACCTGTTCGCCAAACAGATCGGTTTCTGTTTCTTCTGCGAAGGTTGTTTCAATCACGCCGCCTCGTGTCCCGCCAATCCCCTTGGCGTAAGCCAGAGCCAACTGGCGAGAAGTTTCGGAAGCCCCTTCTCCCAGCGCGATCAACGAGGGAACCCCCCCGCCTGCAACATACTCGCTTCGCACCAGATGCCCCGGCCCTTTCGGTGCAACCAGAGCTGTATCCACTCCTTCCGGAGGAGTGATCTGTTCGAAATGGATGTTAAAACCGTGAGAGCACATCAACAGATTTCCGGGGCTCAGTCGGTCTTTGATCTGTGCCCGAAAGACATCGCCCTGCACCTCATCGGGAAGCAGAATGTTGATCAAATCTCCTGCCGCTGTCGCCTCATCGACGGGCATTGGGTCAAAACCGTGTTCAACAGCCAGATCGTAGTTTGCACTTCCCTTGCGCTGCCCGATCACAACATTGCAACCACTATCTCTGAGGTTCTGTGCCTGGGCATGCCCCTGGGAGCCATACCCCAAAATTGCAATCGTTTTGTCTTTCAACAGTGCCAAATCTGCGTCTGCATCGTAATAAACTTTAATCGCCATGAATCTTCTTTCTTTGTTCCTGTTTCAAAAATGCTTGTTCCAATTTGAATTTAAGAAAAGAGGTACGCGACAACGCCCCCAACATCGAAATGTGACCTGTCCAGACAGCGAGGGTGGAGGGTCAACAGTAAATAAACAC
>JALWSL010000457.1 GCA_027080405.1 Planctomycetaceae bacterium | reverse complement strand
TGTTTTCGTTGGCGATTGGGGAAAATGAATCGGGCGGGTGCTGAAAGCAGCAATCGATGTGTCATGTTTCGGGGCATTTTCACATTTCAGGGCGTTTTGGTGGCATTTTACGAGTGAAAAACGCCGGGCACTGAATGATATATCCCTCAACATCAATTTGAATCTTCAAGACCAGCGAGATCAGAAACCGGCCTCCAGAAAACAGGGCGTGTTCAAAACCTGTTGGTAACTAGATCGGGAGTCCTGTTTCCGGGCTTGATGCGGTCGCGTACATTTTTTTGGGGATACGTCCTGCCAATGCAGCTTCACGTCCTGATTGACAGGCTTTTTTCATTGCCTGGGCCATACGGAGTGGATCTTTGGCCCCGGCGATGCCCGTATTCAGCAGGACGCCATCAATTCCCAGTTCCATTGCAAAGCAGACATCGCTGGCCGTTCCGACCCCGGCATCCACAATGACCGGATATTCGGGATCGTCCTGTTTCAGGTACTCCAGACAGATGCGGATATTGTTCGGGTTGAGGATACCCTGTCCACTTCCAATGGGGCTGCCCGCGGGCATGACTGAAGTCGCTCCGGCATTTTTGAGTCGTTTTGCCGCCATCGGATCGTCAGAAGTGTAAACGAGAACCTGGAAGCCGTCTGCAACCAACTGCTCCGTCGCTTCCAGCGTGGCGATCGGGTCGGGAAGCAATGTTTTTTTATCCCCAAGAACTTCCAGCTTCACCCAGTCTGCCCCGGGATTTTCCAATCCTTCCAGAATTTCCCGCCCCAGTCTTGCAACACGCACCGCATCTTCCGCATTGAAGCAACCGGCTGTATTGGGCAGAATGGTATAACGGTTCAGGTCGATGAAGTCGAGAATGTTACGCCCCTGGGCATCGATCAGTCGTTCCCTACGGACAGCGACTGTGATGACTTCTGCTTCTGAAGCTTCCAGACAGTCTCGCATCAAGTCGTATGTTTCGTATTTCCCGGTGCCGACAATCAGTCGGGAATTGAATTGATGATTACCCAGAATCAGGGGAGAGTCTTCGACAAGATCCGTATTCATAACTTCAAGTTTCCAGTTTTTTCCAGTTTCATCACAGTCGATAAATGACAGTCAGTGTAGTAAACGGCTCGTGTTGGCGAACCGGGAAGGTATTGGGAAAGTCGATCCTGTACCATCAGTGTGAAATCAGTATGAAAGAAAAAACAGGGAGCATGTCCCCTACTGACGCTCACTCAGCGGTCAGGTTATCCGCCGCCGACCAGTGTAACAATTTCGATCACATCTCCAGCCTGCAAGGCTGTTTGGGAATGTTCGGCTCGCCGGATTAAAACACGATTCCGTTCGACCGCCAGATATTTGGGGTTTTTCCCCAGTTTTTCGAGCAGGCCAGCAACCGTCTCTCCGCTTTGCACGGTCTGAGGTTCTGCGTTCACCTGAATGGTAATCTTTTCTGCAGACATTTTTTCAAGTCAGTCTGTTGTTGCAAAAAGTTTAATCGCCTCGGAAGAGATTGATTTGTCAACCAGAACGACCGCAATATCATTCGGTGCCAGCACATCTTCGGCAGTAGGAACGCGAACGTAATCATCCCTGACAACCGATGCTATCAAAGTCTTCGAAAGTGACAACTCTTTGAGAGGCTTTTGGGTTACCGGTGAACCATCTTTTACTTCGATTTCCCAGATCAACACGTTTTCATCTACCGATTTTCCCGCAGTCAGGATTGGCCCGCCGGAAACCATTCCGAGAATCTGCATGGCCATGACATCCCGCGGGCTGACGGCGACATCGATCTGCAATTTTTCGAGCACGTTGATGTAATCAGGACGCCTGACAACGCTCAAAATCCGCTCGGCCCCCAATTCACGTGCCTCGACCCCGCAAATGATATTGTCTTCATCTCGACCTGTTGCAGCAACGAATACATCAGCATTTCCGACACGGGCTTCTTCCATTTCCGAACGCCTGGTCGCTTCTGCATGGAGAACAGTCGTTTTTGAAAGTTGTCGGGCCAGGTACTGACAGCGATCTTCATCCGCTTCCATGATGACCACCCGAAAGCGTTCCCCTTCCAGCGACTTGGCAAGATTGAAGCCGATTTCTCCCCCGCCTGCAATGATGACATCGAGCCGCTTGGGCGGCTTGTGCTGGAACATTTTGACAACACCGCGAACGGCATCACGTTCTCCCACAAGAGTGACGTGATCGCCGGCCTGAAAAGAATCGTCTGCGTGCGGGATGTATGATTTCCCCTGGCTGGAAACCAGACCAATCCGCACCTGAGCCGGGAGTTTGATATCCCGCAGAGACTGCCCAATCACCTTCGAACCGCTCTGCACTTCAACTTCCTGGATTTCGATCCCCCCTCGCGCAAAAGTTTCCAGCGTAAACAGGCCAGTACTGCGGATCGATTTCGCCAACTCCAACCCCGTCAGATGCTCCAGCGAGAGCAGATTGTCGATGCCGAAATGCCGTTGATAATCGAAGGTGCTGAAGTCGCGATAGTTCGGGTTGAATATCCGGGCAATGCTCCGTTTTGCCCCCATGGCTCGTGCCAGCGAAGCGCCAACAAGATTGATTTCATCGTGACTGGTTACCGCCAGGCAAAGATCAGCCGAGGAAACACCCGCCTGGAAAAGAGTAACGGCATCGCAACCGGAACCATGTATGGTCTGAATATCGAGCCCTTCCCCGGATTGTTCCAGAGCCTGTCTGGAGGAATCGACAAGCCGGACATTGTGGTTATTTTCACACAACAGCTCGGCGATCGATGTTCCAACCGTCCCTGCTCCCAGGATGACAATGTTCATTCAGTTTCTCTCTCGATTGACGATGATGAAATTGCCTGTAAAGTACAGATCGACGCTTTGTTTGGCAAGCAGGCGGGGAGTTGCAAAGAGGAGTCGCAAACCAGGTGCGTTCCAGCAGTCGTGAGCGGAGTCTTGTTTATGTGGGTAAAGATTTGTGGGTTTACGACACCTTTGCAGGCCCGCGCTGTTGCCTCGGAGAAAATTGACGCCATCGGCTTGAATTTCTATCGGAAGTCTCCCCGTTACGTTACTCCGGAAAATGCCAGTCAGATTGTAGCCTGCTTCGACAACAACATCAGCAAAGTCGGTGTTTTTGTCGATTCCCCGACTGAGGAAATTCGGCTTCTCTACGAAACCGTTCCGCTTGATCTCATTCAGCTACACGGCGATTATTCGATTGAACAGGCTGTTGATCTTCGTGACTTGCCGATCATCTGGGTACATCGGATGGGGAACGACGGACTGGCGGAATTGAAAAATAGCCTGCAAAAACTCAAACAGGCAGGTGCGCAACCGGTGGCGTGCCTGATTGATGCACGGGTTCCGGGAGAATGGGGGGGCAGCGGGCAACGAGTCGATTGGAAGAGACTTGCTGCGGAATACGATGATAAGAACTGGCCTCCTTTGATTCTGGCCGGCGGTCTTGGACCGGAGAATGTCGCCCAGGCGATTCATCAGGTACATCCCTGGGGGGTGGATGTTGCCAGCGGCGTGGAGACTGACGGGCTGAAATCACCCGAAAAGATCAGAAAATTTCTCCAGCAGGCCAAAATGTAGTTTTGGGCTAATTCATCAGGCAGTGATTGTTTGCCATTGTGATGCCGGAGAGCATCGCTCCGACGATACCAAGAAAGCCCTGGTCAGTGCCGCAGAGATACAGGTTTTCCCAATTTGTTGAACCGTCCAGCGACTTATTCGGGGCGCCGTAAACGCAACCATTAACGTGACCGGTGTATCGCCTGATCGTTTTGGGTGTGAAAGAATCGGTATCGACAATATGCGTACGATAATCGGGTAGGTGTGCAATCGCGGTTTCCCGAATTTTCCGCACCCATTCTGCTTTGGCTTCAACATATTCCTCGTCAGAAAGGGAAAGCCAATAATCGTGGTTGGCCAACGCCGTCACACGAATGCAACCTTCTTCGAGTGGGGTTTCGTATTGGAAATTGTTGGGCGAGCAGATAATCCCGCTTTGCAAATCGCAAGGCTCGGCTGGTTTGCGATACGAAAATCTCTCGCTGTTGTTGAAGAAGATAATCGTTTCGTGGTGCCCCAGGTCTGCTGGTGTCGTGTCGAGGGTATCGATGACCTCATTGAAAGTGACATCCCCCGCAACTGGTTCGCAAGCCGTTTCCCCTTTGCCGGATGGGCAGGGCGGACAAAGCTGAGCGGTTTCCACTGCCCCGGCTGAAGATAGAATTCGATCCGCAGTCAGTTGTGTTCCGTCATCCAGTTCCACGCCGACCGCTCTGTTACCATCCGTCAAAATCCGTTTCACGCCAACTCGTAACCGTAGCTCTCCTCCCAGTTTTTTGTACTGCCTGACAAGCGTTTTCATGATTGGCCGGACTCCTTTGAAGGGACGTCCAAAACCTTCCATGAAAATGCTTTTATACATCACGACAAACTGATTCAAATCCATGTCGTCCGGCTTGGCGCTACCGTAGAACATCAGCGGGCAAAACAGCATGTCGATCAACATTGCATCGTTCAAATAGCGATTGAGTGTTTCCCGGGCAGATTGGGCACTCTGCTGAAGATCGAGTTCATCGAAATCAAGCAGAAATTGATGCAAACTCGCAAAGTTGTCTTTTTCCGACGGAAAAGCAGCGTTGATCTGTTCGTGCAGAAGTTCAAAATCGTTCGTAAACTGAAGCGTACAGCCGGGGAATTTGATTAACGAACCATTCTGTTCACACAGCGAAAAATCATCCCAGCGAATACGTAGTTGCCGCAGCAGTTTGCTCAACGGCCCGGTTTTCGTT
>JALWSL010000456.1:1386-4793 GCA_027080405.1 Planctomycetaceae bacterium | reverse complement strand
GTATATCCCTGTTCGATGCGGATGATGGAAACGTCTTCGACCAGACTCGCCCGTTTTTCTTTCACCTGATAATCAAAACTGCGTTCACAGTTGACAATGACCGGAGCGGCTTCCGGTTCCGAAACAAGAGACATTTCCAGATGACCAGTTGACCTGAGATACGTAATACCCAGAATCTGCGGGTTGTCCCGGTACAACGGCCCATCAAGCATGTCCAGTTTGAGAAGAATATTGTTGGCCTGCCCTTCGCTTTGCTGGATCTGGAAATGGACAGGATTGTCGCTACGAAGGTGTTGGGCAGCTCGGGAAAACACAAAATTGTTCCCCACGATCTTCAAATCGTTTTCTCCACGTATTACAACCTTTCCTCGCAACATGCCTTCCTGCAGCATGTGCATTTTTATGTCTGAAAGTTCGACCGGTTCATCGAAAACAAACGTAGCCGACTCCGCCAGAATGGTGATCGGCCCCGAAACTGCCCCGGAAGAACCGTCGTTACCTTTTGATTTTTGGCTGGAGGATGAATCCCAGATCATCGCAACGGGACTGATACGGATTTCCGTCTTGCCGTTTTCCTGGATGCGATCGTTAAAAAACAGATGCAGACCATCGGCATGGATTTTCACACGCGCATTCATCGTCCAGGGAACATCCGGAAGATACTTCAGGGCTGCTTCCTGGCTGATCCGCGGTCCATTGATCTGGTACGCATTGTCCGGCTTCTGCGCTCGCTTTTGACCGATGGGATCGGGACGTTGAATCAGCTGTTTCGAAACCTGCGCATAAACGCCGTAAACCCCAAGAACGAGGATCGTCGAGAACAACGTGAGCAGGTAACGTCGAGCCATCTGATTCAACCGGATCTCTCAACTTTCTTCAGGAATTCAATGCCAACACCTGGGGCATCAAGGCAATCAGATCGGTAATGTCGATCAGCCCGATCGGCTTGTCTTGGGCGTTGACCACAGGTAACTCACTCAGCTTTCGCTCGGCAAGCAGGTCAACCGCTTCGCCAAGCAGGGCCGATTCACTGATGGTCACGGGATTGGTTGTCATCACCTCCTGCACAGCACGATCCAGAACTTCTTCACGACGACTGGCAAGAATGCGTGCCAGATCGCTATCGGTGAATAATCCGCAAAGCCTGCCGTCATCCTCAATAATCATCACTGCTCCTGTTCTGCGGAACTCACCTGCCGTGTGTCCGAATACCTCACGGACTGTTTCCTCCTTGCTGGCGGTTCGCAGTTCCTTGCCTTTTCTCATGACCTGCGTAACAGGGGTCAGCTTCCGTCCCAACGAACCGGCAGGATGATAGAAAGCAAACTCTTCAGAGCTGAACCCGCGAATACGGGCAACCACCAGGGCCAGGGCATCACCCACGGCCAGCATGGCTGTCGTGCTGGTGGAAGGTGGTAAACCATGCAGACCGGCTTCTCGTAGTCGCCCCAGAGAAATGACCGCCTCTGCCGCATGTCCCAGCGTGCTCAAACTGCTGGCTGTGATCGCAATAACGGGAATCTCCATCTGCTTTAACACGGGCAACAACCTGCAGACTTCTTCCGTCTCGCCACTGTTGGAAAGGATCAAAACCACATCGTTCGAATGTAAACAGCCCAAATCGCCATGCACCGCCTCAGCGGGGTGAAGAAAATGCGAACGTGTCCCGGTCGATGAAAATGTGGCTGTAATCTTCTGTCCGACAAGACCGGCTTTGCCAATCCCCGTGACGACAACACTCCCCCCGCAACCAGCAATCAATTCCACCGCGTCGCAAAAACCGGCGTCCAACCGGTCAGAAACCGCTTGTAACGCAGTCGCTTCATGTTCCAGAATACGTTTGGCTTCCCGAAGGTGGTCGAGATGGGAATGAGGGATTATTTTAGTCGATGCAGTCGCCATTTCGACTCCTGATGTGTTCGCCTGTATCCATGTCAATAAGGGGATGTGGTCTTGTATCTCAAGAACCGTAAAAAGGTCAACGTGAATACAGATAAATAGTTCGTCTGACCTGTTTGAGATCAACTGATATTTGTATGTGGACGCCATAAATGGTTGTAATCTGACTGAAAATATCGGTAGATGGAGAGCCAGTGCAGAAAGGGATGTGACGCAAACAGGGCGATTCAGTCCTAACCCAATACTAGCCATTGGGTTGGAACATGCATTCAACGAATGACTCCGAACAACTGGCAGGATATTCTCTGTCTCTTGCGTAACCCCCCTGAGTACTCCTGGTTGACAGGCTGTTGGGGGGCATTGGGGCTATCTGCTGGGGCTACCACGATGAATAATTGTGTTGGGATGGAATAAACCATTTTGGACAATCGGATGCAGAAAATGATGCAAAAAAAACTAAAAATACCTTTGATCATTCAGCACTGATGTGAGAGAATCCGGGGAGATAGCCTCGGAATTTTGTTGCGTTCCTGTTAGGTACAAAAGTGATGAACGCTTCTCAAAACCCACTTTATTGGTCGATCCCGGTCGGCACGTTGTGCGCGACCCGTGTCAGGATCAGCTTCTATTTTCCGTTGCTGTTGCTTGCGCTCTGTTTGCGTATCGATTTTGCGATCGCTTTGGCTCTTACCGGCATTTTTCTGGTCAGCACGTTGCTGCACGAACTGATCGGGCATGTTCTTGTTGCCAGATATACAGAGGGGGATGCAGATGAAATCCTCCTTTGGCCTTTTGGCGGTTTGGCCTGGGTACAACCGGCCAATACGTTTAAGTCACAATTTTTCACCGCTGCCGGCGGGCCGATCATGAATTTGCTGATTTGTCTGGCAACGCTGCCCACTGTTCTTTGGGTCGAAGGGGGAACGGCGGTCTTCAACCCGTTCCAGCTCCCTTTTGCCGAGTTTACCGATCAGTGGTTCCTGCAGTTGGTTCTGCTCGTTTTCTTCGTGAATTGGGCATTGGCTCTGCTGAATCTGCTTCCTGTCTACCCACTCGATGGCGGGCGTATGGTTGAGGCATGCCTGTACGATTACGGTTCAGAGCTCGAACGTAAAAGCCTCTGTCTGAAAATTGGCCTGGTGACAGGCATGCTTTTAATGATGCTCGGTATTTATCTCGACAATGTCTGGGTTGTGGCGCTTTCCTCAATGTTGATGCTGCTTGGCATTCTCGAAGGAGCGAATCAACATTGGGGAGGATCGTACGATGATTCGTTCATGGGCTACGATTTTTCCCAGGGGTACACCTCGCTCGAGCAGGATGAACGACGGGAAAAAGAACCTCGAAAAAGCTATTGGGCCAGACGCAGGGAACGGAAACAGGCCGAGAAACAGCGACTGCTCGAAGATGCGCGAATCGCAGACGAACGGAAACTCGACCGCCTCCTGGCGAAGGTGCACGAATCAGGCTACGATTCCCTCAATGCACAGGAAAAACGTTTTCTGCAA
>JALWSL010000456.1:0-1376 GCA_027080405.1 Planctomycetaceae bacterium | reverse complement strand
AAAAGGCCAGCAAAAACTACCGAGCCAACAAATAGGAGCTGAATGAAAAAGAGACCGGTCTGCCCTTTCCCGGATCATTGTTTAACGGACAAGGTTCTGGAACCGGTTGACAGCTTCTTCGATATTCTCGCGGGAATTGAAAGCACTGAGACGGAAATAGCCTTCGCCCGACGCACCGAACCCACTTCCCGGGGTTCCCACCAAGTGTGCCTTGTTCAGCAGTTCGTCAAAGAAGCCCCAACTGTCGAATCCTCCGGGCGTTTTCAGCCAGACATAGGGGGCATTCACACCGCCATGAACATCAATGCCAACCTTCTCAAGTCCTGCGCGAAGCAAGGCCGCATTTTTCAGGTAGAAATCGACCAGCTGTTTCGTCTGTTCGCGACCTTCTGGTGAGTAAACAGCCTCGGCTCCACGCTGGACAATATAGGAAACTCCGTTGAATTTCGTGCTTTGCCTGCGGTTCCAAAGCTGATGCAGACTGACAGACTCCCCGGTTGCACTGCTGGCGCAAACAGATTTCGGAACCACGGTGAACGCGCAACGGGTGCCGGTGAAACCCGCGTTCTTGCTGAAACTGCGAAACTCGATCGCGACCTCATCCGCTCCTTCAATTTCAAAAATGGAGTGTGGAATTTCAGGGTCGCTGATAAACGCCTCGTAGGCAGCATCAAACAGAATGATCGCATTTTGCTCGCGTGCGTAATCGACCCAGCCTTTCAGCACCTCCCTGCTTGCCACGACGCCGGTCGGATTGTTTGGGTAGCACAGGTAGATCAGATCAACCGGTTCGCTGGGGAAATCGGGAACAAAATTGTTCTCGGCTGTCACCGGAAGATAGACTAGCCCTTCGTATCGTCCCCGTTCATCCGCCTTACCGGTATGTCCTGCCATGACATTGGTATCGACATAGACCGGATAGACCGGGTCAAGCACAGCGATACGGTTTCCGTCGCCAAAGATATCCAGAATGTTGCCGGTATCGCATTTGCTCCCATCTGAAACAAATATTTCGTCCGCACAGATGGAGACGCCACGATCCTGATAATCGAACCGGGCAATTTTTTCTCGCAGAAAACCGTATCCCTGCTCCGGGCCGTATCCGTGAAATGTTTCCCGCCGTGCCATTTCGTCGACCGCCTCATGCATGGCTGTAATGACCGCCTGCGGGAGTGGTTCAGTGACATCGCCAATCCCCAGTTTGATCACGTCGGCTTCAGGATGCGATTCACAAAACGAGTTCACCCTTTTGGCAATTTCCGGAAACAGGTAACCCGCTTTCAATTTGAGATAGTGATCGTTGATGCTCGTCATCGGTTTCGCTTCAAAAAAGTTAAACAGAGATAAAGGATGAAAAAGATGAAACAGGGATAAAG
>JALWSL010000455.1 GCA_027080405.1 Planctomycetaceae bacterium | reverse complement strand
GAATTATGTGGGATCATTAAGCCCGGAAGATCGCAGTAGAGGAATCATCGGTTGTTCAACTGGAAATCATGGGCAATCGTTGGCCTATGCCTGTCGGCAATTCGATGTCCGTTGCACGATTGTCGTGCCTGAAGGAAATAACCCGGATAAAAATGAGGCCATCCGTCATCTCGGAGCGAACCTGATTGAACAGGGAGCAGACTTTGACGAGGCAAAAAAATATCTGGAAACCGAATTGCTTTCTCAGGGCGGGATTTACGTGCATTCTGCCAACGAACCCAAATTGATTGCGGGTGTTGGTTCGATGGGACTGGAAATATTCGATGAACTCCCCGATCCCGATGCAATCATCGTTCCTGTTGGCTTGGGTAGTGGCGTTTGTGCTACCGGGATTGTCGCGAAGCATCTCAGGCCGGAAACGGAAATTATTGGAGTGCAGGCCAGCGGTGCAGATGCCGTTTTCCGCTCCTGGAAAAAAGGGGCTCCGCAGACAACAAAAGCCGCCAACACCTGGGCCGAGGGTATCGCCACCCGCTCATCCGCCCGGTTGACGCTGCAAATTATGCAGGAAGTAATGGATGAAGCAGTGCTCGTGAGCGATCAGGAATTACGTTCGGCCTGTTATCATATTTTGAAACAGACTCATAATCTGGTTGAAGGGGCCGGCGGGGCTTCTGTTGCCGCCCTGTTGCAACAACCGGAGAAATTCGCTGATAAAAAAGTTGTCTGTGTGCTCTCCGGTGGTAATCTCGATCTGAACGAACTCCCTGCCATTTTATCCGTGGGAGATAACGGGCACGAGTCACCTTCATGACTAGCTTTTTTCATGTCTTGCTTTATTGCTTTATTGTGACGGTTTCCGGCGATATCTGTTGAAACAGGTCGACTCCCAGGTCTGAATTCCGTTTTTCGTGCCGATGACAATGAAGGCTTCCGAGTGATACTGCCGAAGCAGCTTTTTCCTCGTACATGGCCCAACAAGAGACAGGGCTGATGCCAACGCATCGGCAGTGATGCCATCAGGGGAAATGACTGTGACGCTACTGGAAGTGGTCAACCCGATCCCGGTGTGAGGATTGACGATGTGTGAATACCGGGTTCCATCTATTTCAACGTAGCGGTTGGCGTCGCCGGAAGTGGCAACCGAAGCGTTAGCGATGTTCAGGAATTCTGTCGGCTCCGCTTTGGGGTTTTTCAATGGAGCTATTCCGATTACCCAGGCCGATTTCCCGGGAGGGGGATCACCAACAACAATATCGCCAGAGGCATCAATCAGAACACGCAAAATACCGTTGTTTTTAAGTACCTTCAGCGCTTCATCAGCCGCATATCCCTTGGCGATCGCGCCGAGATCAAGTCGCATCTCCGGTTCCAATAACTCAACTGTCCGGTGAGCAGAATCGAGACGAATTTTGTTGGAACCGACTTTTTTAAGTTCCGCCCGAATTTTTTGCGCAGCCGGCATCTTTTTCTTTCGCCAGGCCCGCCGCCATAAATCGGTAATGCCTCCCACAGTAATATCAAAATCTCCGTTCGTCCTGTAATAGAGGCAAATTGAGAACTTTATCACGCGGTATAGGTCTTCACTGACATGAACAGGTTTACCGGGACGCGAATTTTTGCAGAGTTGATTCAGCTCGCTATCAGGATCGTAATCGGACATCATACGATCCAGTTCTTTTACCCGGGAAAAGGCCGATTCTGCCGCCTCAATGGCTTTTTCACCACTTTCCGCGTAGAATACCAGACGCCAGGGGACGCCCATACGAATTCGTTGGAACTCATACCGTTCCAGCTTTTCGGTTCCCGGTTCTCCTGCCAATGCTTGACAACAGGTCACTTTGGTAATCACTATGGAGAGTAGACAATAAAGTGCCATTTCCCACCTGAGGATACCCCGCGAACTCTCCCGTTTTCTGGCGATTAACATGTGCGAAAAGAGGCAACTGCCCTCTTTTTGTGTGGGGTCGTTGGGAATGGCGTGACCATCATTCGATAAATAGACTGTGCAATAAGGATCCTTTTGAATATGCGACTGAATATGCAACATTTGACCGGCTTTCTGAAGTGTTCTGCTTTGTTGGCTCTGTTGGCTTTCGTCTCTTCCGCAGTGTATGGCGAGGAGGCAGAAAAACAGGAGCTCAAGCCCTACACGCTTACCTTACCCTATACGGATATTGAAGTCGATATGGTTCCCATACCGGGAGGCGTTTTCAAAATGGGCTCTCCGGAAACGGAAAAGGACCGATCTGAAGATGAAGGGCCGGTTCACGAAGTAAAGATTGAGCCGTTCTGGATGGCAAAGTATGAAACCACATGGGACGAATACGATACCTTTCGTTATAAACTTGATGTCCAGAGACGCCAGTTGGCAAGATTGAAACCGACTGAAAACGATAAAAAAGCCGATGCGATCACGCGACCGACCAAAGAGTATCGCGATATGACCTTTGGGATGGGGCACGACGGCTATCCGGCCAGTTGCATGACACAGTTGGCGGCCAAAGCCTATTGTGAGTGGCTTAGTGCAGTGACAGGGGATTACTACCGCTTGCCAACCGAAGCAGAATGGGAATACGCCTGTCGTGCCGGAACAACAACTGCCTATTCCTGGGGCGACGATCCCAAGAAGATCGACGAGTATGCCTGGTATTTCGAGAATTCGGACGAAAAGTATCAGAAAGTTGGGCAGAAAAAGCCGAATCCGTGGGGCCTGTACGACATGCACGGTAATGTAGCCGAGTGGTGCCTGGATCAATATATTCCGGATTTCTACTCGAAAACAGCAGGAGACAAGCCTGCCGTTTTTCCAATTGCGGTTCCGACCACACTCTATCCTCGAGTTGTCCGCGGCGGTTCCTGGGACGATGATCCGGATTACCTGCGATCTGCTTCTCGTCAGAAATCGGATCCCATCTGGAAGACCCGAGATCCACAGCTTCCCAAAAGTATCTGGTACCATACGGATGCTTCTCATGTTGGCTTCCGTATCATTCGACCGTTGAGGCGACCTAGCGAAGAAGAGATCAAGAAATACAAGCTGGGACCGGATCCGCAACAAAAATAATGGATCATTATCGAAACAGGGCGTTGTCGCGGGCCTGGGGGAGCTCTCTCCCCAAAACCGATGGTAAATTCAATGGGATTGCGTGATTTTGGACGTGATTCGCTTTACCGGGCAGACCTGTTTCGACTATTTATATAAACATAGATAAGGGATGATTGATTCCGAAGCTGTCACCGTTCCCCGGCCTATCAAACTTTTTTACATAGGAGACGCCCCATGACTTCCCCGAATGAGACTTCACGCCGTAACTTCATCAAAACCACTGCATCGGCTGCCGCCGGTCTTGCTGCCGTTTCTCAGCTTGCAACGCCAGCAGGAGCCTACGCTGCTGGTGGTGATACCTTGAAGATTGGACTGGTTGGTTGCGGGGGACGTGGTTCTGGAGCGGCTTCTCAGGCGTTGAGAACGGAAGGGAATGTCAAACTGGTCGCCATGGCCGACATGTTTGCCGATCGGCTTGAAGCAAGTCGCAAGCGAATCACCACTGCTGTCAAAGGAAATAGAACGGCCATTGTGGACGTTCCCGAGGATCGCCGTTTTGTCGGCTTCGATGCCTACAAACAGATGCTCGCAACAGACATCGATCTGGTGATTCTGGCGACGCCTCCCGGTTTTCGACCAATCCACTTCGAAGCGGCCGTGAATGCGGGAAAAAATGTATTCATGGAAAAACCGGTTGCCGTTGATGCGGCCGGGGTGAACAAGGTTCTGGCTGCTGCACGGGTCGCCAAGGAAAAGAATTTGAAGGTTGGTGTTGGACTGCAACGGCATCACCAATACACCTATCGCGATATCGTAAAACGTATTCAGGATGGGGAAATTGGCGATGTGATTGCTCTGCGAGTCTACTGGAACGGGGGCGGTGTGTGGGATCCGCGTAAAACCCGTGATCAGGTTTCGGGCGAAATGGAGTACCAACTTCGCAACTGGTACTACTACAACTGGTTATGTGGCGATCACATCAACGAGCAGCACATTCACAACCTCGACGTCGGCAACTGGATTAAGGGTGATTACCCTGTTCGCGCTGAAGGGATGGGCGGACGCGAAGTCCGCAAAGCAGCCAAGTATGGGGAAATCTACGACCATCACGCAGTCGAATTCACGTTCGAGGATGGAACGAAAATGTTCAGCCAGTGCCGGCATATCCCGAACTGCTGGAACACCGTTAGCGAGTGGGCACACGGCACGAAAGGGCATGCGAACGTTTCCGGTAGTTCCTACGAATTGTATAGCGGGGATAAATACCGTTACCGCGATGCCAAGAACGATCCGTACCAGACCGAACACGATGACCTGTTCAAAGCGATTCGCAATAACATCAGCTATAATGAAGCAGAATACGGTGCAAGAAGCACCGCGACAGCGATTCTCGGCCGGTTGGCAACGTATTCCGGCAAGTCAGTCAACATGAAGGATATGCTCGCTTCCAATATCAGCATCATGCCGAAGGAATTCAGCATGAGTGCGACCCCGCCAACGGTTCCTGATAAAAATGGATTTTATCCTGTTGCCGTTCCCGGCGTGTTCAAACCTTATTAATCCGGTTGGAACGCCAGGAATTGCCTGAGCGAATATTCATTGCAAGCCCGGTGAGATATCTCTCCGGGCTTGTTGCTTGTTGCAATCTGGATTCCTCCAATACAGAATCCTCGCCACTTTCATGCATCACCTGCAGAATGCCCAACAATCCTCTTTGCTTCTGTGACAGGCCAGTCACACCAGGAAAAG
>JALWSL010000454.1 GCA_027080405.1 Planctomycetaceae bacterium | reverse complement strand
GTTTCGTTCTGCGGACGAAATCGGTAGAAGAAAAGTTCATTCTTTTTCAAAATACCCTGCAATAACGGTTTACTGACAGCTTGAAACTGTGAATCGGTCAGCAAAAGCTGATTATTTTCAACAAGAGACTTCCCGAGCGAGTTGATAATCGCCTCGCCCGCTACTGCATATCCGAGTTGATTGAAGTGGACGCCATTCGTGGTCAGTTGGGCCAGATGCAGTTTCTTCTTCAGTTGCTGCATCCGTTCCAGCATCTCGACAAACGCGATCTGTTTCGACGCACATAGGTCCTCGATCGCATCACTGTAAATTTTCCGGTTTCTGTTGATTTCCTCCGCTTCCTGCTGGGAGAGAATGACCGCTTCCGCGGGAGTCGGCCCCAAAACAACGATTCGTCGGTTCCTGCCTTGCAGATCATCCAGCAGTGAAGCATATTTTTTCAGGAAGACGTCAAGCCCCGCTTCTCCCGCAAATGCCGCGTTCTGACCATAGCTGACAATCAGCAATGTCGGGTCGTTCAACTTGACATATTCCAGAATGTGGGCATAGCCCTGTTCGACAGTCCCGAAATACGCCCGCGATTCTCCCCACACATTATCCCCTGACCAACCGAGATTGCGCACAGAGAAATCCAGATCGGGAAAGGCGAGACGCAACGAAAGCTCTATCATCGGGTAATTATTTTCCCGCTCGATAAATGTATTCCCGAGCAGAACAATGCGGTCTTTATCGCGTACTTCCCAACTCGGGCCACTTTTTTCAGCCGCCCCGATTGGCGCCGCCGCTCCAACCCATAGAATGAACCATGTAAGCAGAATGGATGTCCCTGTTGAAATTCGATTCTTCTGCACCGTAAATACCCCTGGTAAATATCCCTGTTTGTTAACTCCCGACTGTCTGATCGATCGGTTCTGACTGCAAAAATATCGGAAAAGGTCTGATTTCCGCACAACTGCAAACAATTCTGATCACGATATGCACAGCATCATAACATGCACACTCGGGAAGGTCGAATGTGAAGAATGTGAACCTGCCCCGAACTGCACAATTATACATCACATTGGCAACAAAAACTTTGAGACGGCTGAAATAGAAAACATATAAAAACAGGAACAGAATCTATACATGAGCGAACATGTTGAAGTTGACGGCGTGACTTTGCATCTGGCCCAACCGGATTTGAGCGAGAGTCCCTGGATCGGCCAAACTGAAGTTCTCAAGCAGATACTGGCTTGCTGGCTGGTGATTGATGAACAGGATCTGGCGCTGACCCCCCGTTTGATCGGAACACCTGGGATCGGAAAAACGACCTTGGCGCTTGCTGCTGCCCGCGAGCGTCAGCAGTCGGCTTATATCTATCAATGTACCGCAGATACACGACCGGAAGACCTGCTTGTCACGCCAGTTCTGGGAGAACAGGGAACCATCCAGTATCACGCTTCTCCTCTTGTCTCGGCCATGCTGACTGGAGGCATCTGCATTTTGGATGAGGGAAACCGCATGAACGAAAAATCGTGGGCCTCGCTGGCCCCGTTACTCGATCATCGTCGCTATGTGGAGTCGATCGTGGCCGGGATCACGATCAAGGCTTCTCCCGATTTCCGATGTGCTGTCACGATGAACGATGATGAATCGACTTTCGAAATCCCCGACTATATCCTCAGCCGCCTGCAACCAACGCTAACCCTGACCTATCCCTCCCGGGAAGATGAAATCGCAATCCTGAAATATCATCTTCCGTTTGCCGATGAAGACCTGTTGAACCTGACCGTCGAATTCCTGCAGGAGTCACACTCGCTTAAACTCGACTTTTCCACTCGGGACGGTCTCAATGTTCTACGATATACCCTGAAACGCATCGCGCAGAACCCACAACATCCACTTTCACAGGAGAAAATCTGGGAAGAGGCACTTTCAAACTGCCTCGGCGAAGAGGCAACCGACCTGGAGGAGTTCGCCAAGAAAAGAAAACAGGCATTGGGGGGCAACATCCTGCCGATGGGCCTGGGCGATTTCTTCTTCAATCCGGAAGATCCCCTGCATCCCGATCACGACCTTGATCTTGATGACGACGACGATGATGATGATCTGGATGAATGATGCTGAATGACGGTAAACGATGACGAAAAATCTGCCACGTTTTTCATCTTTTATTCGGAACGATTTTCCGCGTAAACTCCGCAATAATTTTCTGCAATAATTTTCTGCAATAATTTTCTGCAAAAATGATTTCCCGAAGCTTTTCTCATGTCTATTCCGAATGAGTTACTGCAGCAATGCTGGTTTCTGGCCGGGCCTACCGCTTGCGGAAAAAGTGCCACCGCGATTGAATTGGCGCATCTGCTTGATGCGGAAATCCTTTCGCTTGATTCGATGGCAATCTACCGGGAAATGGATATCGGGACAGCCAAACCGACCGCCTGGGAACAATCGCAGGTTCCTCACCACCTGATCGATCTGATCGATCCGAGCGAAGAATACAGCCTTGCTGAATACATGGAACAGGCGGAACTGGCCGTGCAGGACATTTTGTCCAGAAACAGAACTCCTTTGTTCGTCGGGGGAACCGGTCTATACCTGCGTTCTGTTTTACGCGGAGTTTTTGAAGGGCCTCCCGCTGATTGGGATTTTCGCAATTTGGCGGAACAGCAGGAGGCAGAAACGCCCGGCTATCTCCACCGAAAACTCTCGGAATGTGACCCGGTATCCGCAAAAAAACTGCATCCGCGCGATCAACGCCGCATCATTCGTGCCCTGGAGGTCTTTCGCCAAACCGGAAAACCACTTTCCGAACAGCAACAGCAACCGGAACTGCCCCCCGAACTTCGTCCTCGAAAGGTATTCTGGCTCCATCCGAACCGCGACTGGCTTTACGAACGTGTCAACCGCCGAGTCGATCTGATGATTGAACAGGGACTGATCGATGAAGTCAAACGACTCCTGCAACGCGATCCGCCTCCTGGAAGAACCGCCGTACAGGGATTGGGATATAAAGAAATTATCGCACATCTTGAAAAGGGAGTTCCACTGGAGCAGACATTGGAGCTGCTCAAGATGCGAACCCGCCAATTTGCCAAACGCCAACATACCTGGTTCAGAAATATAAGCGAATGCAGGGAAGTGATGGTTGGGGGGACGGAAACTCCCGGGGAACTGGCGCGTAAAATTCAGAGTATGCCGTGAGTGACTACCGGTTTGGCCAGTTTATACGAACGGTAATTCCTGCTTCAGAATCATTATCTTCAATCGCGATCGTCCCCTGATGCATCTCGACGATCCGCCAAACCTTGCATAATCCGAATCCGAGACCACGTCCCGCCTGACGTCCCGAGTAGAACGGATCGAACAGATGGGCGGCTTCCTGTTTCGTCAGACCTCGCCCGTCATCCTTGACAGTTATTTCCACTGACGATTCACCCGGCTGGTCACAGATTCGCAAGATAACCCGAGACGCCTCGGTTGACGGATGCAACGCATTCCGTAACAGCTCCGAAATCACTGTTTGGAACTGGTTCGGGTCGGCATTCAGTTTGAGTTGTTCCGGCAGATCGATCGAGAGGTGCGGTAATACCCGGTTCGATTGATGCTGCAACGCCCCGGTCACCTTCTCGACCAGTTTCGGGATGACGTGAGAAACATCGATCATTTGCCTGTTCGGCGGCGGCGGATCGGCAAACAGCATGACATCGCCAATCATATCCCGAATACGCATCGCCTGCCCTGCAATCGTCTCAAGAGACTGACGCTTCGCTTCGTCCTTTTCCCGATTCAACAACAGTTGGGCACGCCCCAGGATGACAGCAAGCGGATTGTTGATCTCATGCCCGGCCGCTGCGGCAAATTCAATCAGAGCAGCGAGATGATCTCTGTCCGGTTGACAGCTTTTAATCTTTTCCCCTTGATGGTCCTGTTGGTCTTGATGGTCGTCATTCATCGAATCTGTTGCCATTGTCGTCGTGCAGTCCATCAAAATGCAGCCCATCAAACAGGAAAAGCCGGGCACACAGAGCATACCCGGCTATAATCGGTAATAATGCGATCCTGTCCGAATCGAATCACGAAACGGCAACCGGCTCAACGTCCAGCAACTTGCAGATGCGGTTCATCAACTCATCGGTTTCAAACGGTTTCTGCAGGAAATCATTGGCTCCGGCCGATTTCAGTTCATCGATTTTCTCTCGTTCCACCATGCCGCTGATGCAAATGATCTGCACATCGTCCATGCTCGAATCGCTACGAACCCGCTGACAAACCTCTTTCCCATTGATATCGGGAAGCATCACATCGAGAACGATAATATCGGGGTGGTATTCTTTCACCATCATTCCGGCCTCAAAGCCGTTGTTGGCGACACGAACATCGAATCGACCATCCGCCTCCATCACGTCACGAATCAATTCAACCAGTTCGACATCATCATCGACAACCAAAGCCTTCCGTTTTCCACTTTCGAGAGCATCCGTCGGAATGCCGTTCGATTTCATGAACTTGAAAAGAACGTCTCGTGGTATTCGCCTGAATTTTGAACCGGGTACTCGAAAACCTTTCAATTGGCCAGAATCGAAACATCGAATAATCGTCTGCTGACTGACCTTGCAAATCTTGGCCGCTTCGCCAGTTGTAAAAACTGTTTTCATTTCGCTCCATCCTTAGTCCTGAACATGGCGAAGAACTCCTGTGCTCTGAAAAACCGCTTGATGCCTCTCCGGAGAGAAACAAAACAGGCGATTCTTTTTGAGCTTCTTCACCAGAAATTAGCTCCGTCCCGCGAAGTTCCAAACGAATACAGGACGGAAATGGTCATTCACTCATTCGT
>JALWSL010000453.1 GCA_027080405.1 Planctomycetaceae bacterium | reverse complement strand
GTTCGGTTGTGCGATCCTTCTTGTCGCTCACCAGGCTGACGAAAAACCAGATCAGGGCAGTGATTGCTCCGAAGATTGCGTAGGGGAGTATTTGAATGAGATCCATGTTATCTCCTTGACTCGTTTTCTTTTATCAAACCTGTTGAGTACTTTTATTAATTCTGTTGAGGCTGTTTTTTGTTCGGTTCAATTCGGTTCGATCGGAGAAGACGAACGCTATGTCGATGATGAAGACCGATGCCGATAACGACCGTTGAAACAGTCCAGGCCGTACCGGGCAGATTCTGATCTCCTGTCCTCAACGCCCAAACGGTCATCAAGGCCAGGCGGGCATCGGCTTGTCAGGTCATTTGTCGCTTTAGTAAGTTAAGTTTTTCAGAAAAAATGTTTCTTGGTGGTCGTCCTTCTGTTGTGCAGAGGAGGTAGCATCAACGTCGAGATCAGATTTTGATTTGAATAATTTTGTTGATGGCGTAGGCTCCCAACACTTGAAGGAACAGGGCGCCCGCAATCATCTTGCGGCCCATTTCCTCGGTAAACAGAAGCATGGTGTAATCGGGATTCAGATAGTACATGGTAAAGAACAGAACCACGGGCAGGGCCATCAGTACGATTCCGCTGATTCGTCCTTCTCCTGTCAGAGCCTGTACCTGTCCCATAATGCGAAATCGTTCCCGAACGATATGACTGATTTTGTCCAGAATTTCCGCCAGATCGCCTCCCGATTGTCTTTGGATGGCGACGGCTGTGGCGAAGAATTTGAAGTCGAAGTTCGGCATTCTGCGAAAAACATTTTTGAGGGCAACTTCGATCGGAACACCCAGATTCTGTTCTTCATAGGCCATCGCGAATTCCTTTGAAATCGGATCGGGCATTTCCTGGACGACTACTTGAAGGCCCGAGGCCAAAGAGTGACCGGATCGTAACGCTCTGGCAATTAGTTCGAGTGCATCAGGAAGGCCGTTTGCGAATTTCGCCATGCGGCGTTTTCGACGGAAATAAAGCCAAAGCAGCGGGAACGATGCCGTGCCCAGACCACAAACCGGATACATCGGCGGTGGGGCATAGGCAATAATCCCGATGCCAACCCCGATCACCCCCAGAACCAGCGAGATGACCAGAAAAACTTCAATCCCGATGGGCGAATCAGCCTGTTCAAAGAAAAGCGGAAGGTTTCCAAAACGGGAAAAAACCTTTTTAAGTATGCTGGAGACTCCTCCCACACCTTCCCTGAACATTTCCCGTTTCAGAACCCGTTGTTCTTCCACTTCCTCTTTTGTCTTCTGTCCCGTCAGAATATCGATTCGTTCTTCAGATTTTGTCGCGCTGTAATCCTGCATCACCATCAGCACGGCCCCGACGGCAGCAACGACAGCGACAAACACAGCAATCGAAATGATCATGGGATCCATATCACACCTACCTGGATGTATTGGTTTCAGTCAATTTATTTCAATCAATTTTTTGTCAAATTCGAGTACGTTCCCGATACCTTCTTTACGGACAGGATTACATCCCGCCCAACACACGGGCCGAGAACAGATTGGGCGGCAACTTCACTCCGGCTGCTTCCAGTCGATCCATGCAGTTCGGACGCACACCGGTCGCTTCGAAGTGGCCGAACGCCTTGCCATTCTCGTCGATACCATCCTGGACGAACAGAAAAATATCCTGCATGATGATCGTATCCTGTTCCATATTCAGCACTTCTGTGATATGTGTAATTTTACGGGGGCCCCCTTGCAGACGGTTCGCCTGGATAATGATATCGACGGCAGCGCTGAACTGTTGACGAATCGCCTTGATCGGCAATTCAATCCCCCCCATGGCGATCATTGTTTCCATTCGGGAAACCGAATCACGCGGATTGTTGGCGTGAACCGTTGTCAGGGATCCATCGTGGCCGGTATTCATTGCCTGCAGCATGTCGAGGGTTTCAGCCCCACGACACTCCCCGATAATGATGCGGTCTGGTCGCATACGCAGGGCGTTTTTCACCAGATCCGTCGCAGAAACCCGTCCCTTGCCTTCAATGTTTGCCGGTCGTGTTTCAAGTCGCAAGACATGTTCCTGTTGCAGTTGGAGTTCAGCCGCATCTTCGATTGTTACGATACGTTGATCATTCTGAATAAAACTGGAAAGCGTATTCAGCAGCGTCGTTTTTCCCGAGCCGGTACCGCCAGAGATGATCATGTTCAACCGGGCCTTTGTCGCCCCTTCGAGAAACATCACCATTTCAGGAGTGAACGCGCCGAAGCCGATCAGTTGCTGTAGAGAGAGAGGCTCGGAACCGAATTTACGGATGGTCAATGATGGTCCATCCAGCGCCAGGGGCGGAATAATCGCATTCAAGCGGGAGCCATCCGGCAACCTCGCATCACACATCGGGCTTGTTTCATCAATTCGGCGGCCCACCCGGGAAACAATCCGATCCAGAATTTGCAGCAGATGGTCGTTATCGCGAAACGTGACATCCGATTTTTGGATTCGTCCTCCTTTTTCCACAAACACGTTCTTCGGGCCGTTGATCATGATATCCGCCACGTCGTCCATTTTCATCAGAACTTCCAGCGGACCGAAACCGAATGTTTCATCGAGAATTTCTTCGATGAGCCGTTCCCGTTCAGATCGGTTCAGAAGCGGGTTTTCCGTATCGCATAGATGTTCGACGACCAGACGGATTTCCCGACGAAGCGTATCCCCTTCCATGTCTCCCAGGCGGGAAAGATCGAGCTTGTCGACCAGTTTGCCATGAATGAGGGTTTTCAGGGTTTCAAAATCTTCCTGTGAGAAGACTGTCGAACGCTGCGGTCGAGCGGGAGTTTGCTTGATAGGAGCCATTATCGTTTCCTTGTCTCTGTTTCCAAATCCATATTCAATTCAGACTCATTCCGATTCCCTGCAGTCGCTCAGGAGTGTTACAATAAGTTGCATGAGCAAGTTGCATCAGTTCCTGATGAAGTAACAGGGAACGTGGCACATCTGCATGAAAACCGGCCATACCTTCAAAATTATGGGTATTCATTCCAAACCTAGCTTAAAAAAGTGGCTCATGAAGAGACTTCCGGGGCCAATGTTGATATTTGGCATCATCTGGTTCTCACACGGTTCAAACAGGGCACAAGTGACGTGAAAAAGTGGCCAGATAATAAAATCAGACAGTTGGAAGAAGCGTTACAATTGTTCGATCCGGTTCTGCTGGCGATTACTTCGCGGACTGAAGGAGACCGGGGAGGACTGATTGCAACTTTTGTATCGAATGCATCGATCGTGCCGGACTGTCCCCGGTTGATGGTCGGAATTGCCCGTCAACATCACACCTGGTCGTTAATCGAAAATTCCAACAGTTGCGCTGTGCATCTGTTGGGCAGGCACCAACTCGATTGGGTTTGGAAATTGGGAACCAGAACCGGAAAGCAGGTGGATAAACTGGCTGATTTCGATCTGACTCACTGGGTCACGGGGGCACCAGTCCTCTCTGAAGCCATCGCAGCCTTCGATTGTCAGGTCGAAGCCCGTTTTGATACAGGAGATCGAACAATCTACCTGCTCGAAGTGCTCGAAGCCCGTAAAATGAAAGATGAATTGGCGCTGAGATTTTCCGATTTATGGAAAGTGGCTGATCAGGAGCAGAGAAGCCTGTTGAATCGCCTGCTCCAACAGGATCAACAACTCGATCGCGCTGCCATCTGTCGATGGAGGGGACAACGGAGAGAACACCGACAGGAACAACACCGGCGACCAGGTTGATCGGTTTGAGCCATTAATTTGAGCCATAAATCGATTCGATTCGCGCCATATATCGCGTATGGTGAGACGTCCGCAGGGAGCTCCTTTCGATTCTGTTTCGATCCCGTGCCGATTCGTCCAGCTGGAGCGTTGACGGCATCGGAGAACTTCTATGGGAGGAAGTCCAATTGAGAAAAAATGCCGATGCAGCCCCCCGCTCAACTTGTGTCGGAACATCCTGCGAGATTACCATCTACTGGAGCAGACATTTCGAGGCATTTCAGGCCGGCCTGTCTGTCATCATGATGCCCTGACGCGTTTTTTGAACAGAATATCGAATCGTTAATGAATGAGGCTCTTCGCCAGACACAAAGCCATTTAAGGCAGTTGCTTTCTCAGTATGGGATCAATCCGCGCAACAATCTGGGGCAAAATTATCTGATCGATTTGAATATTCTTGATTTCATTGTCGATAGCGCCCACCTGACCGATAACGATGTCGTTCTGGAAGTCGGAACCGGAACCGGCGGGATGACCGCGTTTATGACCGCACAAGCCGGGCATGTGATTTCTGTCGAACTGGACAAAAACATGCACCGCATGGCCAGTGAGCAGATCGGACATATCGAAAACCTGACGCTGCTGCAGGGCGATGCGCTGAAGAACAAAAACAACTTTTCCCCCCAAGTGCTGGAATTGATTGAGGAACAGCTTGCGATCAGCCCGAAAAGACGGCTCAAGCTGATCGCCAATTTGCCCTATGCGATCGCGACTCCTGTTGTTTCCAATCTGGTTGCCACTGAGTTGCCGTGGGAACGGATGGTGGTCACGATTCAACTGGAACTTGGCTTGCGAATGCAGGCCAGGCCGGGGAAAAGTACGTACGGGGCGCTTTCTGTCTGGCTGCAATCGCAAACGTGCGTGAAATTGCTCAAGAAGTTGCCTCCCTCGGTTTTCTGGCCCCGTCCGAAGGTGAATTCTGCCATCATGCAACTGGTTCCCAATCCGCAGGGAAAAAAACAGATTGCCGACCGCCCGTTTTTTCAGGATTTTTTAAGGCGACTGTTTCATCAACGCAGAAAGTTGATG
>JALWSL010000452.1:4367-4820 GCA_027080405.1 Planctomycetaceae bacterium | reverse complement strand
CGCATCCAGATACGATTGACGGTCACACGAGCGGTGAGGGGATTGTTTTTATCAACCAGCCAGCGTGCCAGATCGAGTCGCGTCAGTTTCTTTTGTTCCTGCTTCTTTTTTTCGATCGTCAGCACGGCTGGAGTGGCGGGGTGTACCAGTTCGCCGTGACGCAGAAAATCGCCCCGAATTAAAACATGGGTCTCCCGCGGTTGGGCAAGTTCGCGCATGATTAACGTGGTCGGAATATTTTTGATGAACTTCGCCTTGGCGTCCTGAACCTTTTTCACAGCCGCCAGAAGTTTTTCGCGTTCTTTATCGGGCACTCCCAACTGGCTGACAGTCGCATCGGTAACAGAAATTCGAAACCGTCCGATGTTGTAACGGGCAGGTTGGGCATCGAATTTCATTTTGAAACTCAGGCTGGTTCCCGACGAAGTTGTTAGCGGCGATTTCAGAACAAAC
>JALWSL010000452.1:0-4357 GCA_027080405.1 Planctomycetaceae bacterium | reverse complement strand
ACAAACCGGGCGGTTCGATTCACATTCATTTTGCCTTTGGTGACATTGATCGCCCAGCCCGTTTCCATTTTCCCGTCAATCGCCGCGGAAACCGGATAATCTTTTTGGGAGTGATCGGCCATTGCATGAAGCCATTTTGCGGGGGGCATCCCACCTTGCGACAACTCAACTTCATTAAGGACAAAATTCCCGTTGCCCGCTCGTCCTGGCCCTGTTTGGGGAAGGGAAGGGTGTGTGAGTGTTTCAAGCCTGATCGCAGTGATTTTCCGAAGCGGGCTCGAAAATTGAACCCGGTATTCATCGGAGTTTCCGTTGTTTTCACCTGCCAGATAGGAGGAATCATCCAGCTTCTCAAATGTTGCCCCGGCTGTTGATTGAACAGTCAAATTGGGAACAACGTGCCAGTTGGCCGCTTTGCCCGCATTTTGTTTTTCCGGGGGAAGCGACTTTTTCGACGCATCGTAGGTGGCCAGATTTTCCTGCGCCTGTTTGAGGCGTTGTTCGATTTGGCCAAGGGTTTCCCGCTGCTGGGGAGAAGGAACCATCAATTTCGGATTGCGCGTGTTGACATCCTGCGAACTGTTGAAGAACGCGAACAGCTCATAATATTCCCTCTGGGAGATCGGATCGAATTTATGATTGTGACACTGGGCACAACCAATCGTCAAACCAAGCCAGACTGCACCGGTTGTGTTCACGCGATCGACAACTTCTTCGTTGCGGAACTGTTCGTTATCGGTGCCTCCTTCGCCGTTGATGAGCGTGTTGCGATGAAAGCCGGTCGCGATCAACTGCTCGGTCGTCGGTTTTTCGAGCAGATCCCCGGCGAGCTGTTCGATCGTAAATTGATCGAACGGCATATCCCGATTCAACGCGTCAATCACCCAGTCGCGATAAGGCCAGATCGAGCGTTTTGAATCGACGGTGTAGCCATCGGTATCGGCGTAACGTGCCTGGTCAAGCCAGTGCCTTCCCCATTTTTCGCCATAATGCGGACTGCTCAAGACGCGATCCACCATTTTTTCGTAGGCGTTTTCGGAATGATCGTGCAGATATTCTTCCACTTCTTCCGGCGTGGGAGGTAGTCCGATCAAATCAATTGTGACCCGGCGAATGAGTGTGAAACGATCTGCCTGCGGGGAAGGGGCAATCCCTTTTTCCTCCAGGCGGTGCAGCACAAACGCATCGATCTCATTACGTACCCAGTCTTTCTGTTTGACTGTCGGGATTTGCGGATCGCGAATCGGTTGGAACGCCCAATGTTTTTCGTATTTCGCCCCCTGTTGTATCCACTGTTTGATGATTTCAATTTGCGAGGGAGACAGTTTCCGTTCGCTATCGGGCGGTGGCATCAGTAGATCGGCGTCGGTTGTGGTGATCCGTTTCACGACCGAGCTTTCTGAGAGATTCCCCGGCACGATCGCAAAATGGTCATCCAGTTTTGCCAATGCCTGCGAAGCGATATCAAGCCTCAAATCCGCTTCACGATGCTCGGCGTCAGGGCCATGACATTGAAAGCAGGCTTCCGAAAGAATCGGCCTCACATCACGATTGAAATCAATCTCGCCCGCATCCACCTTCAAAGGAATGAGCAATACCGCCCCCCACATTGATGTAGCATACAAAAAGGTGGCAAACAAGCGAGGTATCGAAGCCTCTTTCGTCACAACGCTGATCATCTCTCGCCCGTCCTGCTGGAAGTCTCTCTCGAAATGAATCCATTTCACTGGAGGTTCCTGCCTCGTCTCCAATGTTCCCGACGTTACCGATGCCACCGACCGACTTGATGTCACCATCTACTTCGATGTTGCCATTCGACCCGACGCCACCGATCGCATTGTATCATTATATCATCATCTGTTACCACTTTTGCAAATATTTTGTTTTTTCAAGTGGAACAGTATTGATTCCCCAGCACGACGGGTCTGTTCTGACCGCCGTAACCAAAATGAGATTTTCAAAAGTTTTTGCACCGTTCGTAAACTTTAACCGTTAGCAGTACGGAAACAGGAGATTTCTCTTTCTCCACAAACTCTTTTTCTGAAAAGCTCGAAGCCCGAAACCGGGGGAAAATCGGGAATGGGCAGCGCGATAGCAAACAGAGCAATCAACGCGATCAACAATTTATTGCCGGTGCGATGAGAGCGGGAAGGTGTCTACTGTCTCGACGATCAAAGGCAGCAGAGGTGATTATGAATCGAACAGTGAGCCGATTCTTGTCACAGCGATCTCTTCTCGAGAGATGAGCGGTTCACCGTAGCCGCTGTGGATACTCCATCCCCAATAACGAGCCCGATCGCGGATATCATCCAAAACGGTTGGAAAGGTTTCTGCCTTCCCTTCAATAAGCTGACTGTGGTAGCAACCCACCGCTTTCATTTTTTCGTCCAATTGGTCGGAGATATCGACAACCACGCTCGGCTTGGGGTGATTCCGCAAATGAATGCTGAGATAGTAGTACAGTCGAGGAGACCAGTACGGTTCGGCTTCCATATCAGTACGGGAGAGCTTGGCAAAAAAACGGGCGTCATCGCAGAGCCGACTTGCCTGGACATGATCGGGATGGATGTCTTCTTCCCACGGGGCAAGAATCATCTTCGGACGCAGGCGGCGAATAACATTGGCAATTTCCCGCCGTGCGTCCAGGTTCGCCATTAAATTCCGATTCGGCAACCCGAGGTTATCCCTCCAGTCCAACCGGAGCACTTTGGTTGCAGCTGAAGTTTCTTCCTTCCGTTTCGTTTCTGTCCCATGTGGGGTCGGCTCTCCCGATGTCAAATCGAGAACGCCCGTTTTCAATCCCTCCGATTTTGCTTTCAGAAGAATGCCACCAACTGAAATTTCAGCATCGTCGGGGTGAGTCGCTATAACTAATAGATCAAGCATTGTTGCTGTTCCAGGTTGGGTGACAGAAAGGGGAAAGCGAGTTGCTCTCCTTTTTTACCGGCTTTCTTGCCGGGGCTGTTGTTTACGGTAAAAAAGGACAATCGGCCTCGGAGCAAGTCTCGGGCATATCGGGCGAACAGATCTCTGATGTTTATGAAAAGAAAACGAAAAGAAAATCAATAGCGGGCCAGATCACTCGATTTACTCAAGCCGAGTTCCTTTGCGATGCGGGTTGCTTCGGTCACCATCATGTTTAGTTCACTTGCCATCGCGATGAACTGCCAGCCCTGTTCGATTCGCTTTCGCACATCTTCGACACTTTGCACATGCAGGCCAACAGGTGTACCTGTTTTTTTCCCGGCATCGAGAATCCGTTTCAGCATCGCCTCGAATTCTTCTGTTGAAGGATCGTCACCAGATTCCGAACGCATTTGAAAACGGAGATCGTTTGGCCCAACAAAAATGGCATCAACACCGGGCAGCGAATAGATTTCTTCTGCGTTTTCAACACCCTCTGGAGATTCCGTTTGCAGAACGACAAGAATTTCGTCGTTGGCATGTTTGAAATAGTCACCAGCGGCGGCGTCAAAATTGAGGGCGTGGATACTGCCACCGACTGAACGATTTCCGGTGGGCGGATATTTCGCGGCAGCGATCGCGATTTTTGCTTCTTCGACCGTATTGACCATCGGCACGATGATGCCCATCGCCCCGGCATCGAGCACTCTTTTGATATGATCGTGATCGCCGCGTGGAACTCTCGCCAAAGGAACGCAATCTGCATCGGCAATCGCCCCAAACATGATCGCGGCGGTCTCCCAGTTGACGGGAGAATGTTCGATATCCACCGTCAACCACGGGAAACCGATTCTCGCCATAAAACGGGGGGCAAAGACAGATTCCAACGACAACCACGTCCCAACTTGTGCCTCACCTGCCTGCAGCGCTTTTTTTACCGGGTTTATTTTCATAAGATCGAGTCTCGATGTTTCTTGAAGATGATGTTTTCTGAACTGCTCTCTGCGATAACAACAAGTAATAACAAGCCTCATTATGACGAATTGCGAAGACGAATCCCAGCCTGTCGATTACGAATATCATTCTGTTGCCAAAGTGGGGGATCTTTCGGAAGGACAAGGGAAAAGTTTTGCTGTCTGCGGGCATGTGATCGGCCTGTTTTTATCTGAAGGGAACTATTACGCTATCAGCGATTTCTGTCCGCATCAGGGGGCTTCGCTTTCCGGCGGTTATGTAGAACAGGGGAAGGTGATGTGTCCCTGGCACGCCTGGAAATTTCAGCTAAAGGACGGCAGTTGGGCAGATTCCCCCACCTCGCCGATCCGTTGCGAATCGTACCCGGTGCGTCTTGTTGGAGACGAAATTCAGGTTGGAATTCCGGTAAAAGAATGAGTTATTCGATGTCGCATTCTTTTTTCAATCGCTGAATGACGGCCTGCTTGTGGTTCGCAAC
>JALWSL010000451.1 GCA_027080405.1 Planctomycetaceae bacterium | reverse complement strand
TTGCCCGCCCGGCGAAGGGAGAATTCATGCGAATGTCCCGCATGTTGGAGATCGGAGCCACGGTGATCATGTATCCACGCTGCAACTCGGCTGAAGAGGCAGCCTAGGTTGTCAAATGGGCCAAGTTTCCTCCCATGGGGGAGCGGGGCTGCGATGCGGCCGGGCCTGATGCCGATTACCAGTTGACTCCCTTGACGGAATATCTCAGACAGGCAAACGAACGAACCTTCGTCATCATCCAGATTGAAGAACCTTCCGCATTGGAACAGGCAGAAGCAATCGCAGCGGTTCCCGGTGTTGATATGTTGATGTTGGGGCCAGGTGACTTTTCGATTCTTTCCGGAGTTCCCGGTCAAATGGAGCACCCCTCCGTTTTGAATGCTCTGGAGAAAGTCGCATCGGCTGCCAGGAATACAGGCAAGCATTGGGCCGCAACGTGTGCCTCGCCGGAGAAAATTAAAGAGGCGGTCGACAAAGGAGCCAGCCTGACATTCCATGGCAACGATCAGGTTTATGCCAAAATGGGATTCGATAATCTGAAACGGGATATTGAAGAGTTGACCGGACGGGTTCTTTGCGGTCGGCGTGATAAAACCATGCGGGAATAATAAAATGCGCGAGAATGAAAATGAAACCGAACGGTAGCCATCGTTCTCCCCATTCCGTTTGCGTCTGCTTTTGCGTTTTCACCTTTCCCGTCTGTCAACAGGGCAAGTGAAACACGATTGCTAAAACGCAGCGGTATATGCTGCCACAGCTTCTGCAGCCGGGAACGAATTTGTCGACGATTTCGCCAATCTCAAGAAAACAGATACGCCAGGAGAATATGGCGGGATAGGCAGCGCGCCGTTCTTGATGACAGTCTTGCATGACGACCCACGATGACCGCCGATCAGGGCGGGATCAACCCAGAAATCCTGCAAACAGAACATGCCTGTCCGATTACCGGGCTGAACAGAAATTGAATAAAAATGATGGAGATGACTGCATTGATAAATCCATCTGTGTATAATGCCATCGGGTGTTTCGTCGTGCGGCAGAGGGTCTCCGCCTTCTGGAAGGCTTGATTGAGAAGTCGTCAAATTGAATACCGTGCACGGGGGACAAATCTCGAGCGCTGACCGTTTGAGTATCTGATTTTCGACACCCGTTTCTGTACGATGGCGAAGGGCGCGGCTTTTCACGAACAGCATGAATCAACCTGTCAATTCGATACTGAAGAAAAACATGAGAAATAAATCATTCAGAGTCTTACTCATTACAGGATGCGTCATGTGCATGGCTTCATTGGCGTGGGCCTGCTCGGTTCCCGTTTTTCGTTATGCGCTCGAACGTTGGGTGAACGACCCATACGAAGTGTATGTTTTTCACAAGGGGAAATTGACATACGATCAACAAAGAACTGTTGCCGATCTCACCGAGGAAGGAGCTGCAGGGAAGCAGCATGCGAATGTTCGCCTGACGCTGATCGATTTGTCAGCCAACGATCCTGCAAAACCGAACGATGAGCAGGCCATGCGGTTATGGGAAGCCCAGAAAACGGAAACGCTTCCCTGGATGGTCGTTAATTATCCGAGCATTGCCAATAAGCCGAATAGCGTCTGGGCGGGGAAACTCTCGAAAGAGAATGTTGATCGACTGCTCGATTCCCCGGCCAGAAGGGAAATCTGCAGAAAACTCCTCAAAGGAGAAACAGCCGTTTGGGTCTTTTTGGAATCCGGGAACAAGGAGAAAGACGAAGCGGCCCTGAAAATTCTGCAATCAAATTTGGAGCTTGCCCAGAAAGAGATGAAGCTGCCGGAAATTGATGAAGCCGACATCGAACAGGGACTGGTTTCGACGGATGAAAAGGGATTGAAGCTTCAATTTTCGACATTGCGTCTGTCCCGCGACAACGCCCGGGAAAAAATGTTTGTCGAAATGCTGCTCGGCAGCGAAGACGATTTGAGAGATTTTGAGGGAGAGCCGATGACATTCCCGATTTTCGGGCGCGGTCGTGTCATGTACGCTCTGATTGGGAGAGGAATCAACGCCGATACGATTCGGCAATCGTGTCAGGAATTGATCGGGCCATGTACTTGTGAAGTCAAAGAGGAAAACCCCGGCATCGATCTTGTCACTTCCGTTGATTGGGACGAACTCGTGCAACCTTTTGTAGAGATTGATCGTGAGTTGCCGCCGCTTCCCGGTTTTGGCGGTTTGACCGATGCGGACGAATCGACTGAAAAGAAGCCTGATAAAAAAAGCAAAGAAGATTCGTCCGAAGGATCCACTGTTCTGGTGGCAGGGAGTGAAGTTGCAGATCAGGCGGAACATTCAATGTCCGCTTCTCCTGCCGAAATGAGTCCGATGATTCGTAACATCATCATTGCAGCGGGCGTCGGTATCGGAGTTATCATGGTGTTGAGCTTCGCTTTTTTATCAAACAGAAATAGCTGACAGTCATAGCAGCGCATCACAACGCAACTTGCAACTGACGGCTTTTTGGGGGAAGTGCGGCAGGGTGCCGATAGCTGTGGCCGACCTCTAGAATTATCAACAGAGATCATCGAATGAGTGTTTGGAAATTGATGTGGCGGGAAATCGGCCATCGCAAATTGAACTTTATGTTGGGGCTGCTCTCGGTCAGTGTCGCGATTGCCTGTCTGGTCGGTTCGTTGACGCTGCTCAAGGCGAATGATGTTACCACCGAAAAGATTCTCGCAGAGAAACAGGAACTCGTCGAGAAAGAAGGCGCCGCCCTGAATGATGCCATGCGAAAGATCACAATCGGACTCGGCTTCAACGCGTTAATTCTGCCCGCAGATCAGGATCTCAATGAGTTCTATCACAATAACACGCTTTCCAAAACGATGCCTGAAGAGTTCGTTGATCGATTGGCGAAATCTCGCATCGTGACAATCAACCATCTGCTCCCCACGGTATCAAAAAGCATTCATTGGGACGAACAGGACATTCAGATTATCCTGATGGGAACCCGGGGCGAGGTCCCATTGATGCACAAGAACCCGAAAAAGCCGATGCTCGATGCCGTCCCCAGAGGAAAAATGGTGGTCGGATATCAGATTCATCAGCAACGGCATCTGAAAAAGGGTGACAAGGTCAAATTGCTGGGCAAAGAGTTTGAAATTATCGAAACCAACAAGGAGCGGGGCACCGTCGATGACAGCACCGTCTGGGTTCACTTGAAGGACGCCCAGGAAATGCTCCACATGCAGAATTTGATCAATGGAATCTGGGCACTTGAATGTCATTGTGCAGGAGATCGGATTTCGCAAATTCGGGCAGAGATCACAAATATTTTGCCCGGCACACAGGTGATCGAACGGGGGACGAAAGCGCTTGCCCGAGCGGAAGCACGTGCCACCGCCAAGAAGGCTGCGGAAGCGGCGAAGAAAAGGGAGGAGGAAAACCGGGCCGAGTTGAAGCAGAAGCAGGAAAAGTTTTCAGCGATGCTTGTGCCTCTGGTGATGTTTGGGAGCGGAATCTGGATCGGTTTTCTGACGATCGTAAACGTGCGGCAGCGCAAAAGCGAAATCGGAATATTGCGGGCGATCGGTGTGCAATCGACACAAATTCTGATGCTCTTTCTCGGCAAGGCGATTCTGATTGGTGTCCTCGGGGCAGCGGCCGGTTTCCTGATCGGTTTCTATGGCGGTATTTCCTGGGGTGAATTGCCGCTCAACACAGAAACGTCAGCGCAACTCTTTTCGCCCGATCTCCTGTTGATTTCTTTCGTCCTTGCCATTCTGCTCTCCGGTATTGCCAGTTGGATCCCTGCCATGCTCGCCGCCCAGCAAGACCCTGCAGACATCTTACAGGAGGAATAATCGCAACCGATGCGTCTTGAAATATCAAATGTGAGCAAAACATACTATTCCTCCAAAGGGGATGTCACCGCGGTTGATCAGATCTCGTTAAACGTCGAGGCAAATCAATTTGCGGCGGTACGTGGGCCGAGTGGTTGTGGAAAATCGACTCTCCTGTTAATGGCAGGCGGCTTGCTCGCCCCGGATTCCGGCAGTATTCAAATTGAAGGCCAAAACCCCTACGACCTGAATGCCAATGCGCGGGCCAGGTTTCGTGCTGAGAATATCGGCTTCGTCTTTCAGCAATTTCATCTGATTCCGTATTTGAATGTGCTTGATAATGTTCTTGCTCCATCGCTCGCACTGAAAGAGGAACAGACACGGGAACGTGCCGAACAGTTGCTGAAAAAATTCGGTCTGGAACACCGTGTGCACCACGTGCCCGCCCAGCTCAGTTCCGGTGAACGACAACGAACGGCGTTAGCCCGGGCGTTGTTGAACGAACCCAAATTGCTTCTCGCGGATGAGCCGACCGGTAATCTCGATCGTGAAAACGCGGATGTAGTTCTGGCACATATGAAAGATTTTGCCACTGCTGGCGGAGCCGTTCTGCTCGTGACTCACGACGAACATGCCGTCGAAGCAGCCGAGATTGTTCATTCCATCGACGCCGGTAGATTGGTCAGCGTGTAACCGTTGCGACTGGCCAATCGGAACCTCACAACAGAACGACGCGACTGAACCGGAGAAGCAGGCTTCCGGCAGATTCCGATTGCAGCGTTTGGCGATACGTTCCTCAATTTTCGTAGAGCGGCTTGATCTTCTTCATATCGGTCAGACGAATTACAACCATTCTCTGCTGGGAACGTTCGTCGTTCTGTCTGACAAACACGCGGTCGGCAATTTTATCCTGCCCCATTGATTCCGATGAGACCATGAGCATTTCCCCCACATTCAGCGTCACGCTGAATTTCAGATCTCTCAGGGAGATAATTTCCTGCTGCGGTTTCAGCTCCCA
>JALWSL010000450.1 GCA_027080405.1 Planctomycetaceae bacterium | reverse complement strand
GCCCACTACGAGCCGGTTATCGCCGGGGAGACCCTGTTTGTCGGTTCCTCCAGAAATGATTCGGTGACCGCAATCGATCTTTCCCGAGGCTTTCGTAAATGGATTTTCTATGCGAACGGCCCGATTCGTTTTGCTCCGATTGTTTCTGGAAAGAATCTCTATTTTGGAGCTGATGACGGATATTTCTATTGTCTGAATTCGGAAGATGGCTCGCTTCGCTGGAAGTTCCGGGCGGCTCCGAACAATCGAAAAGTATTGGCGAATGACCGTCTCTGTTCGCTCTGGCCGATACGCGGTGGAGCTGTTTTGGCGAACGGGAAAATCTCTTTCACCTGCGGGGTCTGGCCCTTTGAAGGAACTTTCCTTTATACGCTGGATGCGAATACCGGCGAGGCTGTTGCAGTTCCTCCGTATCAAATCAAAACACTTGATGAAAAGGCTGTTCCTCAGGGTTATCTGGTCAAAAACGGAAAACGGTTGATGATTCCCTGCGGGCGCTCGACCGCCTTGGTGCTGAATACTGAAACCGACAAATTTACGAGATACCCCTACGGCAATCGAACAAACAACTACCACTTGTCGAGCATCGGCCCTTACATATTCCATGGTGGTTCAACATACCAGATGGAGAGAAGAAAGGAATATTCGATTTCCTCCTATAACCCGGTATTGGAAAAGGATACCGCCTATTTTGGACGCGGTGGTTCAGTGGTTGCTTATGACCTGAACAAGCCGGTTACTGTAGAGGCCAAAGATCGCCGTGGCAAAAAAATCAAACAGCAAACTCTGAAACAGATTTGGGCTGTTTCAGGAAGCAAAATCAATAAAATGGCTGCGGATAAATACGCCGAATGGATCAAGTCGAACCCGATTCAACTCGACCTGAAAGCGGGCAACCGATTGTACGGGCATCAAGGGCACAAAATTTTTGCACTGAAACTGGCGGAAGATGGAAAATCAGCTTCTCTTGCCTGGTCACATGGAATTCAGGGATCACCTGCAACAATGATCGCCGCCAATGGCAAATTGGTTGTTGTCACAAAACAGGGGGATCTGCTCTGTTTTGGTGAGCATCAAAACAAAACCCGCTATTTCCCCAACACCAAAAAAGAATTGGCTGCGAAACAGGATCAGTGGACAGGCAAAGTTGCAAACCTGCTGAAATCAACCAACACGCAGGGTGGCTATTGCCTTGTTCTCGGAACGGGCACAGGGCGATTGCTGGAAGAACTCGCTCAACAATCGTCGTTCAGGATTATTGCCGTGGAACCGGATGCAGCAAAAGTGAAACAACTGCGCACAACCTTTGATGCCGCCGGCCTGCTGGGATCTCGTGTGGTCGTCTATCAGGGAAATCCATTAACATTCGACTTGCCCCCCTATCTGGCGGAGTTGATTGTTTCGGAGGATTTGTCGACGCTTGACAATTTCGCCTCGCCGCAGTCACACCAGATTGTATTCAAATCGCTGCGTCCGTATGGCGGTGTCGCCTGCCTGGAACTTACTGAAGAAGCGGCCTCGAACCTCCACAAGACCATATCCGACAAACAACTCCCCAAAGCAAAACTGGATCATCAGAATGGGTTCGCAGTGCTATCACGAGAAGGTGCACTGCCGGGGGCCGCAGATTGGACGCACGAATATGGCGATGCATCCAACACGTTGATGTCTCGCGATGAATTGGTCAAAGCTCCACTCGGAATTCTGTGGTACGGCGGTCCGGCTGCCAATGGCGAGCTGTTTTACAATCGTCATTTGTGGGGACCGAGCATGGCGGTCATCGAAGGCCGCATGTTCATCCAGGGTCCGGGAAAACTGAGCGCCATCGATGTTTATACGGGGCGAATTTTGTGGCAAATTCCATTGAAAGAAAATCCGGAAACAAACTATGGACGGCGTGGTAATGACTACTACAACAAACTGGCCGGGTTTCATTTTCTCGCCGTTAAGGATGGAATCTATTTGGTAGACAGCAGGAAAACATGCTTGCGGATCGATCCGGCGACGGGCAAAAGGCTGGCCGTGTTTGAATTGCCGAATTCAGAGGATAGTTGGGGACGCATCCGCGTGCATGGCGATTTACTGCTGACGGCTACGTTTCGGGTTTCAGAAAAAATCGGCGAAAAATATGGCAAGCTCCCCCTGGGATTGGTCGCATTGAATCGCTACACCGGAAAGGTTGTTTGGACGCACAAGGCGAATCTCAGTTTCCCGGTTGTTTCTCTGAGTGGCGACCGTATTTACGTTTTCGATGGAGCGTTGGAAAACTTTTATACCGACTGGAAACGTCGCGGCGCGGTTCCCGAAGCGCTCGACGATCGTTTTATCGCAGCGATCGACGTGAAAACCGGTAAGGAACTCTGGCGGCATCGAACTGATGTCATCGGCACCTGGCTTTCGTACGGTAAAGCGAAAGATGTGATGTTGCTGGCGAATCGAAACGGCATCGCGGCCTTTCGTGGAAAAGATGGTTCGGAATTATGGAAAAAATACTCCGTTGGCAAGGGCTTCAAAGGGCATCCCGAAAACCTGTGGGACAAAATTATTGTGCTGAACGATCAAATCATCGATCAGCGGGGACCGGGAAGATCGTACGATCTGGAAACTGGCGAACCGATTTTGCGAACCAACCCGATTACCGGAAAACCTATCCCGTGGGAGTTCACGAAATCGGGGCATCATTGCAATTACGCCATTGCGAGCCCTCACCTAATGACCTTCCGGGCCGCCGCAGCTGGATTTTGTGATATCGATAGCGCCAACACATCCCGCCTGGAAGGATTTCGCAGCGGTTGTCGCAACAGTCTTATCCCGGCTGATGGTGTTCTCAATGCCCCCAACATGGCCCACGGTTGCAGTTGTGGTTATTCGCTGTTCACTTCTTTGGCGCTGGTCAATATCCCGGAAACAGAAGTTTGGAGTTACAGTGCCCTTTCGATTGATACCAAAAAAGATCAGATTCAACGCCTCGGCATCAACTTCGGCGCTCCAGGGGACAGGCAGGCCGAGAATGGAACCTTGTGGATCGATTATCCGAACAAGGGAGGTTCTTCACCTGCTGTTGCCATTAAGGTCGCCGGAAAAAACCTGCGTTACTTCCGTCAACATTCGGCATTTATCGAACAGGGCGAAATGAAATGGGTGGCCGCTTCCGGTGTGGAAGGAGCGGATTCTGTCACAGTGACATTGTCCCCTGTTCCCACAAAAGAAAAGAACTACACCGTCCGCCTCTTTTTCCTGGAACCGGATGGCAAACAGCCGAACGAGCGTGTTTTTGATGTCAGCCTGCAGGGGCAACCAGTTTTGCCCCAGTTGGATATTACGAAGCTGGCTGGCAGTTCCAACAAACCGGTCATACGTAAATTCACTGGAGTAAAAGCAACCACAAAACTGCAAATTGACCTCAAGCCGATTGCGGGAAGAACATTGCTCAGCGGTATTGAAATTGTGGCTGAATAGGCAATTTTGAAACTTTCAGCTATAGGCGACGGTAGTAATACCGGTGTGAAACGCGGCCTGCGCTGTTTGTCAACATTTTACAACGAAACGTTCCACACAGAGCAGGAATCGGTGGCTCGGTTTTGATTTCCATTGTGTGCCGAATGCCAAAAAGACCGGAGTTTTCCTGACCACGGGGAGGAAAGGTAATGAGGGAAATTGTCACGGGAATCCTGTCTCTGTTTATGTCGCTTGCACTGCCCGAGACTTCTCCCGCCCTGGCTCAACGGGGGAAATTGAGGCAGTTTCTCGAAAAGTACGACAAAGACGGAGACGGACGACTATCGCCCTCTGAACGTGCCGCTGCCAGGGAATCCCTGCAAAAACTGAAACAGATTACAGGATTGGGAAACAGAAAAACAATTCCTCCCAAGTTGGTCCCCGGCCAATCAAAACTGTATAAATTGGAACAGGGCCCGTATAAGTTTGAAGTTGTTGAAACTTTCAACCTCGATGTCCCCTCTCGCAAGAAAACGCTCCCTTTGCGCATCACCTATCCTGTGGAAAAGAAGAAGTTCCCGCTGATTGTCTGGTGTCATGGAGCGATGGGCTCCAAAAACAACTACCAGCCTCTTGTGGAATACTGGGTCAGTCACGGCTACGTTGTCATCCAGCCGACATTTGGTGATTCGATTTCCCTGATGAGTGATGAAGAAAAAAAGAAGGTGAAATCGATTCTTCTGCTTCTTAACAGCCCGCGCGTCACCGGCCAATGGGATGACCGTGCACAGGATGTTTCCTTTGTGGTCGATTCGCTTGACCTGCTGGAGGAAAGAATTCCCGGATTACAGGGGAAGATTGATCACGAAACACTTGCCATCGCAGGGCATTCATTCGGAGCACATACAACAATGCTGATTTGCGGATTGAGATTGTTCAATCCATTGACCGGAGAATCAGCCAACTTTGCGGATAAACGATTTTCCGCGGCTGTGATGATCAGCCCGCAGGGGTTGGGTAAAACCATCACCAAAAAATCGTACGAGAAGATGAAAATCCCCTCGTTAATGATCACGGGCGACAATGATGGTTCGTCAATGAAGGGCAAGGAACAAAAGAAGGGAACCTGGAGAAAAGAAGCCTTTGATTCTGTCCCCGCGGGAGATAAATATCTGTTATGGGTGAAAAATGCGTATCACGGTTTCGGTGGGATTTCGGGCAAAATTTCCTTTGCAGGAAGCGGCCCGATTGCACAGGATCAGGTCTCGATTGTCAAAACGACTGCCCTTGCCTTTTTCGATGCCTACCTGAAGCAGAATCACGCTGCCAGGGAATATCTTCATTCCAGCCAACTGGAAGAAGAAACCGGGGGAGCAGGCAGAATCACGACGAACTAGCAGCCTGAT
>JALWSL010000449.1 GCA_027080405.1 Planctomycetaceae bacterium | reverse complement strand
TTTCAAAAATGTTCATGCCATCATGGTTTCCGCGAGATCCGTCGGCAAAATGAAACAGGCGGAAGAAGAGATCAAGTCGCTTCTCACGGAAAGGCATCGAATCGCCGCGGGACAGCCGACCGATTTTCAAGTTCAAAACACGACCGAAATCGCGAACGTTCTGGGCATCATCACCGGAACGATGACAGCCATGCTCGCTTCCATTGCGGGAATTTCGCTGATCGTAGGAGGAGTCGGCATCATGAACATTATGCTGGTTTCTGTGACAGAACGAACCAGAGAAATAGGCATCCGCATGGCGGTCGGAGCAACAGGGAAGGATATTCTGCTTCAATTTCTGGTGGAATCCGTGCTGCTTTCCACGATTGGTGGTCTGATCGGTCTCGGCTTGGGGATTGCCGGTTCAGCCGGGATCGTGATGGCGATCAACAGTTTTTCGCAAAGCGTGCAATGGCCGATCGTGGTTTCCATCCCTGCCGCTGCGATCGCAATTCTATTCGCGGGCGGCGTCGGTGTTTTCTTCGGTTTTTATCCCGCCCGGCAAGCCAGTCGCCTCGATCCAATCGATGCTCTGCGGTACGAATAGCGGCATTGGCTTGCTTGGTCTGTCCGTCTGCTTTCGTGTTGCTGGCTTTTTATCCTGTAAAATATCGGGCAGGATGATTTCCGGTTCTTTACTGGCCGGTTCTTTTCTGGCTGGTGGGCGAGTTCTGCCATACCCGTCCAGTGGATCCTTGAGGTTGAAGGAGTTTTCAGCCGGTTCGTCTCCTACGGGATACTGTTCCGAATTTTCTGTTGGCGGTAACGCGGTTGGATAACAGGCTTGGCGACCAAAACCGACCGGCCCGATGAATCGCATACGTTCCTGCACGAAGCGAATTCCGTGAGTTTCCAGGATGGTGCCGGTTTGGCGCTCCAGGTTGGAGAGTTCAATATTGTATCGCGTCAACGCTTGTGCCTGGGAGCTGACGGAGTTTCCCCACGAAGTAATGGCCTGCAAGACGTTCAGAAACTGCAGAAGTTCGGCTTGTTTTGCCCCCATCTGACGCGCCAGATTATCCTGAGCCGCCTCCCTGGTAATCGTGAAGGCTTCATACTGTTCATAAAATTGATCCAGATTCCGAACGGTCAGTGCCAGTTGATGGACTGCGCTGTGCAGTCCCTGATCGAGATTCGCCTGATCCCGTTTTACGATCAATTCCTGTTGTCGAACGGCTGCTCTGGCCTGTCTCAAGCCGAGCGGAACAGAGAAATTCACGCCGAGCGACCAGTCGGCAAATTCGCCGCCGTTTGTGGAGATATATGTTCGCGCTGGGGTTCGTCCACGAAGTCCGTCCCAACGGTAGGATGCCACAGCATCCAGGCGGGGCAGCGCACTGTTTTGAGCGGAAACTACCCGTTGCTGGTCTGCTTCGAGGATCAATTTCAGTTCGATCAAATCCGGGCGATACGTTTCAGCCAGGCTGACCAGTTCTTCCCACTGGAATTCAATACGTTCCCGATGCGGTGGCGTTGTCGGAATAACTTCCCCCACTTCGGTGGGAGAAATTCCCAATATGTTCAACAACGCTGCTTCTCTTTGCAGAACATTGCTTTTGGCGGTGATGAGCGAAGCACGAAAGTTGGCCAGCGAAACCCTTGCCTGGGCGACATCGGCCACGTTGGCGAATCCGTTTTTCAATCGTGCTTCTTCCCGCTGTAAAAGGAAATCACTTTGCTTGACCTGTTGCTCACGTGCCCAGCGATCTGTTCTGGCAAAAACCAGGTTCCAGTACGCTTCAATCACGCCCCGCGTCAAATTCTGAACAGAATCTTTCAGTTGGAAAAAGGAGCGTTCGGTATCGATTCCCGCAATGAGCACGGGGGCCAGATTCGGTCCGATTCCGCCTCCCTGTAACAGCGGTTGCACGTAGCTCAATTCGGAAAAGTGATTGACTTGCGGATTTAACGGAAGCAGCCCCTGGTCGATATCACTGCGGGTTGCTCCGAAGCGAAGTGTCGTTGTCCCTCCGTTCGGATTCACCTTGCTGATCGAACCATCCAGAACATAGGAATCGTTTTCGGAACCGACAATTTGAGCACCAGGCGGAGCCCCGCTGAAAGCACCGCGTGGAGTTTCATTCAGACTGAACGTGTTGTTGATATTCAATCTGGGGTCGAACCGTCCACGAGACTGGTCGATTGCGGTATTGGCAATGGCGGGATCATAAATGGTTCGCCCGGAAGATGCAGCCGTAATCCCACCAAGAACTCGAATGACCTCTGCATTGTCCAACGCGATGCGGATCGCTTCATCAAGAGAGAGACGCAGTTCTTCCTCTCCATTGACCAGATGCGAGACGGTTCGCGGTTCCGAAAATGTCGTCAGGGTGGCTTTGGGTAGCGATTCCGGCTTGCGATGCACCAATTTCCGCTGTTCCGGAGCGATCGCGCATCGCGCCTGCTGGTAGCACTGGCAACCAGCCGGTATGACTGTGCAGATCAGCATCAGCGCAACCACTCTGTCAAACGGAAAAATCGTCATGATCCTTATATCGATCAGACGAGATGACCGATCAATTCATTTCACGACGTTCCGGAGGTACAATCATCGGTTTCTATCAATGCTGCGGATTCTAACGATTGTAGAGTTTGCATGGCGACTTCGAAATCATGGGAATCGGCTGCGATCACGCCATCGTGCATCACGACTACGCGGTCTGCGTTACGGGCGACGTTCTGGTCATGTGTAACGATTATAACGGTCAGGTGCTTTTGGGTATTTAATTCGCGAAACAGACGGATGACATCCCGACTTGTTTTGGAATCGAGATTCCCGGTTGGTTCGTCTCCCATCAAAATGGAAGGATTGTTGACCAGCGCCCGAGCAATGGCGACACGTTGCTGCTGGCCCCCGGAAAGCTGACTGGGGTGATGATGCAGACGATCCCCCAAGCCAACCGATATCAGGGCTTCGGTGGCTCGTTCCCGTCTCTGTCTCGGGCTGACGCCTTTCGCATATAACAACGGCAGTTCCACATTCTCCAAAGCTGTTGTTCTGGAAAGCAGATTGAAATTCTGAAAAACAAAGCCGAGGTGTTGATTGCGAATCGCAGCCCGCTGATCTTTCGTCATCGTGACGACTTCTTTTCCGTCCAGCAGGTAACTGCCCGAAGTGGGACGATCCAAACAGCCGAGCGTGTTCATCAAAGTCGATTTTCCCGAACCGGAAGGACCGATCAGCGCGACGTACTCTCCCTTTTCAATGGTGAGTGTCGCATTCTGCAGGGCAACAACCTGCACCTCACCAAGGTCGTAGACCTTTCGGACATCCTTCAGGACAATCAAAGACATACGGAGAGTTTCTTTTCAGAAAGAAGCCGATTTTCGGGAAGAAGCTGATTGAGGAGGCTCTTCTACTACCATTCGAATTCGTTTTCGGTTTCGGCTTCTTCCTCATACAGGGCATCGCCGAATGTTTTTCTTGCTTCCCGAGCGATCACGATGAACGCCAGAAAATCGTACAGGGCATGGCAGACAATTGGAACCAGCAGATTTCGTTCACCGGTCGCGTCAAACAGCCAGCCAAGAAACAGACCGCTCAGTGCGGTAAAGATCATGTAGAGCCAGGTGATGGAGTGGACCAGACCAAAGACAATACTGCTCACGCCCAGGCCAACCCAGTAGCCACCCAGTGATTCGAGCCAGGTCATTAAAAAACCGCGAAACAGAACTTCTTCGCCGAGCCCTGCCAACAGGGAAATCAATGCCAGTTCCAACAGTGTGCACTTTGCCAGTGCTTTGCCAATGGTTGCAATAATCCGATCCTGTATGGATCGCAGCGGATCGAAAGGTAAATGTTCCAGTCCCATTACCAGCAGAAAAAGAACGATTCCAGCCAAAGAACCCCACATCAGTGCAGTCCAGTTCCAGTGAATCTGGTCTGCCACCTCTACGGAAAATACCCAGCCCAGAAAAAGACCGATCACCAGCATCGCAAATTCAAAGAATCCCGCTGAGTACAGAAAGTCTTCATGATTATGATCAGACAAAAGAGCTTGCCCTTTGCAAAAAGTTGGTCATTTCAGGATCGGCATGGTGCATGTATCTCCTATTGTACATCAAACAGGGGACAGGGCAAACGGGTCGCTGCTGTCGTTCGGGAGATTTGCTTTCGCTTGCCTGTCCAGGAGGGGGAGGGGACCAGGTCTTTCCGGGCGTTGCCATCGGATCGGCGATCAAAAGAGTTGCGAACAATCGACTCCTGAAAAACGAAGCAGGTCGTGGAAGCCGTCGATCAGCTTGTCTCCCGATCCTTCAGAAGTCTGTTAGAGTTTGTTGCGGATTCTGAATCTTGTTACACTCCACCGTGGTTGTTTCCGCGAGCCGGAATCGTCAGAAATATCCGGGGACTTCCGGGCCGGGTCGGTACGCCATCTGTAACACTCTCCACCGATGCAGGATACGAAAAACAACGCAGGATACGAAAAATGCCCCGTGAAAATCCGCTCGAAACAAGTCCTCAGGAAGTCAAAAACAGGTTGGATCAGAAAGATGACTTCATTCTGCTCGATTGCAGGGAACAGGGGGAGTACGATCTGGTTCATATCGAAAACTCCCGATTGCTGCCGATGAGTGAATTGGAAACAAGAGTGGGGGAGTTGGGCGACCTGAAGGAGAAAGAAATTGTCGTGTACTGTCATCATGGTCGCAGAAGTATGATGGTCACAAAATGGATGCTCGATCAGGGCTTCTCCCATGTGAAAAGCATGGCGGGCGGAATTGATCGCTGGTCGGAAGAAATTGATCCGAACTTGCAGCGCTATTGAGAAAACGGTAACGCGATGGCTGCGTTCAGATTTGTGTGC
>JALWSL010000448.1 GCA_027080405.1 Planctomycetaceae bacterium | reverse complement strand
AAACCCTGGAAGAAACTTTAGCAAGTTGCGCAAAAGAGAAAAACGGGCCTTGAGGCTGAAACAGCCCAACCCGCTCAAGGTTCAACTGACGAGAACCATTATAATTACTTTTTTCCCGAGGGCGGCTGGCTGACCAGATACTGCAGTGCTTCCCGCACCCGGATCGTCTGTTTCGTATCCATCTTGAGAAAACGGTCCCTTTTCGAATTTCCCGCTTCAAAAAAGAGATAGCCATCATCTTCCACTTGAACCAGGCCGGTCTCGGAAAGTGTGAAGTACCCCCGATCTGGACGAACAGCGTATAAAACACTCGTCAGATCCCAACAGGGACGATCATGGTTCGGGCCGCTGTGGAGCAGATACGCCTCACGGACAACATGATGCCTGCGGTAGAGGAAATCTTTGGCGATGCTCTTGCGTGGATAGCGAACCGCGATACCGATTTCGAAGCCACTCCAGATAATTGGAACCTGTTCGGGCCAGTTTTTTGCCAAGCGTTGCATGGCATCAATACCGTTGACGACATTCGCTTCCAGATAATGATTGTTACCGTTGATCGGTTTGAAATTCCCGGCCATGACCGAAACCATCCGCACTTTCCGACGAACCAGATCAACGCCGGAAAGAGGGCTGAAACGGTCTGCTTTCGAGTCGAGAAGATCGGCCAGATTCGCAGCCAGCCCAACCTGAACGAGAACAACAGACCGATCGTCGGAACAGGCCAATATTTTTCTCAACAACGAAACAGCATCAGGCAACCGGGCATTGGAGCAGACATCATGAGGATACCGAAATCGGCCTTGCTCCTTCTCCAAAACCAGACGAAGATATTTGCTTTCCCGCCGTTGGGCGTTGTTGGTCACGCCAATCGGGATATCCGGTCTGCCATAGAACGTATTGACAGCATCAACGAATGGCCCGGTCAGCGGATTGATTTTGGAAACTGTGACCGCGAGCAGGTCACATTCCCCCCGATCTGCCAAAGTATGCAGCATCGCCAAAGCGAGAACATCATCGACATCCCCGGTGATATCGGTATCGAAAATCACCTGCACAGGCTCAGCGGCCTGCACAGACTGGTTAATGATATCCGAAAAAACTGGAACCAGCAGGATGTTCAACACCAGCAGGCGAATCGAGACGCTCGCCGCAGACGGGCAGAGCAGAACTTCCCCGGGAACATGCCGAAGAAGACGAGTCACTGACATATCTGACCTCCGATTCTGGTCACCAATCAAACCGACCTGCCCAAGTAGATCACACCATCAATGATGAGATCACCAATAACGGGATCAATAACGATAGTAATCCGGTTTGAACGGGCCGTTGACAGGAATGTTCAGATAATCGGCCTGCTCCTGGGTCAATGTTGTCAGCTTGACGCCAATTTTATCCAGATGGAGTCGGGCGACTTCTTCGTCCAGTTCTTTCGGCAGGACGTGCACACCGATTTCGTACTTGTCGCCATCCTGCCAAAGAGCCATTTGCCCCAGAACCTGATTCGTGAAACTGTTTGACATCACAAACGAAGGATGCCCGGTGGCACAGCCGAGGTTCACCAAACGCCCTTCTGCCAGAACGAGCAATGCCTTGCCATCGGGGAATTCGTAACGATGAACGGGGCCGCCTACCTGGGAGTCATCTTTAATTACCTCCTTTTTGATATCTTCCCGTTCATTCAGGTAGGAGATTTGAATTTCAGAATCGAAGTGACCGATGTTGCACACGATCGCTTCATGTTTCATCTGCTCCATATGTTCGCCACGGATCACGTCGCAACAGCCGGTTGTGGTGACAAAGATATCCCCGATCGGTGCAGCGTCTTCCATGGTGAGAACCTGGAACCCTTCCATCGCCGCCTGCAGGGCACAAATGGGATCGATCTCGGTGATAATAACCCGGGAGCCGAGTCCCTTCATCGCGTCTGCACAACCTTTGCCGACATCGCCGTAACCACAAACGACAACAACTTTCCCGGCCATCATGACATCGGTGGCCCGCTTGATTCCATCAGCAAGAGACTCTCTGCACCCGTACAGATTATCGAATTTGCTTTTTGTCACCGAATCGTTCACGTTGATGGCGGGCACGCCGAGTTTGCCTTCTTCAAACATCTGATGCAGTCGGTGCACCCCGGTGGTTGTTTCTTCCGTCAACCCCTTGATGCCCTTGAGCAATTCGGGATACTTGTTGTGAACCACTGCCGTCAGATCACCGCCATCATCCAGAATGAGGTTCAGCGGTTTGCCATCGGGCCAGAAAATGGTCTGTTCGATACACCAGTCGAATTCTTCCTCTGTCATTCCCTTCCAGGCATAAACGGGAATTCCCGCTGCAGCCATCGCGGCGGCTGCGTGATCCTGCGTGGAGAAGATATTGCAGCTCGACCACTGAATTTCCGCCCCCAGTTCAACAAGTGTTTCCATCAGCACGGCGGTTTGTACCGTCATGTGCAGGCAACCGGCAATGCGAGCTCCCTGAAGCGGCTTGGATTCGCCATATTTCTCGCGCAACGCCATCAGGCCGGGCATTTCGTTTTCCGAAAGGGAAATATCTTTGCGACCGAAATCAGCCAAGCCAATATCTTTTACCTTGTAAGGGAGTGTTTCTGTTGACGACATGTACGTAATTCCTGTGTGAAAAGTGAATGATTAAGCCTGTTTTGTACGATGGGCGAACCTGTCCCGCCAAAAATCCTGCCGATTCAGCGAGAAACCCTTGTATCCGCCCCCGTTTGAAGCTAAAGAAGGCTACACTGAACGGATACGCTGCCTATACTGCTCCGTAGCACATAACGGAAACAATAGAACATGAAAACCTGATTCACAAGTTCGATTCGGGTTTCCCGCAGGAAAACAGGGGAATTCCCCGTATTTTTCCCGCTTTTCCAGCATCGTGGCACTTCCCCCAAACAGATAATAACGTACAGAACAACAGACAAAAACAACATTGGCAAAATAGCCCCGTCACAGGGCGATATGCCTTCGTATGCCTATGAAAACTCTTCCTGAAATTTTCCAGTCGAATTCGCCGGTTATCTCGATTGAGGTTTTTCCCCCAAAAACGGAACAGGGGGATCGTTCGCTGTTCAACATGCTGGATCGGCTAGCCCAGTATAAACCAGCGTTTATTTCCTGTACTTACGGTGCCGGGGGAAGTGAGCGGACTCGAACCGTCGATCTGTGTCAGCGGATCCAGCAACAATTCGAGATCCCCACAACGGCCCATTTGACATGTGTCGGTTCAAGTCGGGCAGAAATTATTGATATCCTCAACAATGCCAATGCAGCAGGCGTAAAGAACATCATGGCTCTTCGCGGGGACGCTCCGGAAGGTGCCCAGACTTTCGAAGCAACCGAAGGAGGGCTTGCTTTTGCGAACGAACTGGTACAATTGATCAGAGAACGCTTTCCCGAAATGGGAATCGGTGTGGCGGCGTATCCCGAGAAACATACCGAAGCCCCCGATTTACCGACAGACTTGAAGAATTTGAAGCGTAAAATAGACGCAGGCGCCGATGTCGCGTTCACACAACTTTTTTTCGAGAACGACAACTTCTACCGATTTCGTGAGATGTACGAACAGGCTGGTTGTCACATTCCGCTGGTGCCGGGAATCATGCCGATTACCGAATTCGCGAGAATCAAACGGATCACAGCCTTGTGTGGTGCGATTTTCCCGGACGAACTCGCTTCCCGACTTGAAGCTGTCCAGGACGACAAACAGGCTCAGATGGAAATCGGTGTCAACCATGCGATTGCGCAATGTCAGGATCTTCTCAACCAGGGAGCCCCCGGCATTCATTTTTACGCGTTGAACAAATCCCGGGCATGCCAACTGATTCTGGATGCTCTTGATCTATCGTAGCTTCCTCATTGTTCGTAGGATAGCATCGGCACAAGGGGATGAGAATGCAGCACCGCTGCGCGTCCCCCGTTGGATTCGCCACAACGCACCGGGCGATACTTTCTGCCTGCACGAACGACAAACTGCACGAATGACAAACCAAACATGACGGCACTTTCCCAAAACTCGACAGCTGATCTGCTTAACAATTTGATCGACGACCGCATCCTCCTGCTCGATGGAGCGATGGGTTCGTTGATTATGGATACCAAACCGTCCGAAGCAGACTACCGGGGTGAGCGTTTCAAAAATCATGCCGTCGATCTGAAAAACGCGAACGATGTGCTCTGTCTGACACAGCCCGATTTGATCAGGAATGTGCACCGTCAGTATCTCGAAGCCGGTTCGGATATCATCGAAACAAACAGTTTCAACGCGAACATCATCTCGCTCGAAGAATTCGAACTGGCCGAGTTGACATATGAAATGAACAGGCAGGCGGCGAAACTGGCGAAAGAAGTCGCTGAAGAATTCACCCGCAAGAACCCGGATAAACCACGTTTCGTCGCGGGATCGATCGGCCCGACGAAAGTCCAACTTTCGATGAATGCCGATGAAGCGGGCGTTCGTCCTGTTTCCTACGATCAAATGGTCGCTTCGTATGCGGAACAGATTCGCGGTCTGATTGATGGCGGCGTTGATATTCTGCTGCCCGAAACCTCGTTTGATACTCTCAACACAAAAGCCTGCCTGTTTGCGATCAGTCAGGTTTTTCAGGAAAAGAATGTGCAGTTGCCGGTGATGGTATCCGGGACGATCTTTGCGGGCGGGCGGTCGATGACGGCCCAAACGGTCGATGCTTTTTACACCTCCGTTTCGCATTTCCCCCTTTTCAGCATCGGGTTGAACTGTGCGCTCGGCCCGAAACAGATGCGACCGTACGTAGAAGCATTATCGCAGGTTGCCGATTGCCGCATCAGTTGCTATCCGAATGCAGGCATGCCCGATGGTAT
>JALWSL010000447.1 GCA_027080405.1 Planctomycetaceae bacterium | reverse complement strand
ATCTGCATCATCGGCAGGGCCATCGTCAGCCAGCCAGTCCACCACATCTTCTTCGGAGGCAGATTTTTTTACCTGTTTCTTTTTACCCGCAAGTTCAAAAATCATGGGACCGACATGCAACGTGTCGCCTGGAAGCATTTTTATTTCCGAAAAAATCGCTTCACCATTCAGAAAGGTTCCATTTCTGCTGCCCAAATCCTTCACGATTACATGATCGCCCCGGACATGAACCTCACAGTGCCTGCGACTGACTTCCGTCGAATTGATGCGAATATCGGATTCGGGATCCCGGCCAATTACGACACACTCTTTCGCCAGAGCGAGCGTTTTTCCTTTGTGACGCCCTGTCATAACCACAAAAGATTTTCGCATGTCTTCCTCTCATTACCTGATGGATAGCTGGTTTCATTACGGCGAGGAAACGAAAAGCTACAAAATGGCGGCCGCCTTGACATTGATCCCCTTGAGTTCCATTTTGAGTTCTTCCACATTGGGAGAAATTTCAAATGCATCGGCCCGACTGATAATTTCCTGATCGATAAAACTTTTCAAACTGTCGTTAAAGACCTGCATCCCTTCGTCTTTACCAATACGAATCGCCGCAGAAAGCTTCTCGTCGGCTTCTTCACGCACAAGTTTCTGAACCGTTGGATTGAATTTCATGATTTCTACAATGGGCACGCGTCCCGGCTTGTCAACAATTGTTTTCAGCAGTTTCTGCCCCACGATGGCACGCATATTCATTGCAATACTGGCACGAATCGCCGAGTGCATCGAAGAAGGAAACAGATCCAGAATTCGCGCAATCGTTCCCGGTGCACTGGAGGCATGGATCGTCCCGAACACCAGGTGACCGGTCTCAGCCGCATGAATCGCGGTTTCAAATGTCTCCTGATCTCGCATTTCCCCCACAAGCATGATGTCCGGGTCTTCACGAACAGCGTGCGACATCGCCACTTCGAAATCGACGACATCCTGCCCGATTTCCCGCTGATTGATCAAACATTTGTCAGACGTGTAAACAAATTCGATCGGGTCTTCGATCGTCAGAATATGTTTGCGATAATTCTGGTTGATCCAATCAAGCATTGAGGCGATCGTCGTTGATTTACCCGAACCCGTCACCCCCGCCAATAGCACCATTCCCTGATCGTATTTGCAGAGATCTTCCATCACAGGGGGAAGATACAGATCCTTGAAGGGCGGAATGAAACGCTCGATCTTACGGGCAACCATTCCAACAAGTCCCAGTTGTGTAAATAGATTGACACGAAACCGCCAGGGTTGCTCATCGTGAACCAGTGTTTTCGAAAAGTCCGCTCCGCCGTTGTTATGGAAAATATCCAGATTACGCTGATCCATCATCGGAAAAGTCAGCTTGATCATATCCGATTCGGAAATGGGCGGCATGTCAAGTGTCTTCAAGGTTCCCTTGATACGAAAAATGGGAGGCCTGTTGACCTGCAAATGAATATCAGAAGCCTCGTACTTGATAGCCAGCCTGAAAATCGTATCAATTTCAATTTCCTTGCCTTGGACGTACGTCGACTTTGTCCATTCGGAAATCATGACCATAACACGAAACCCCCACTTACAATTTACAATGAATCACAATGAAAATCTGACCGGGTAAATCTGACTGAATAACCGACTGAGTAATCACCAACGCCCGCTATCGATTCGCCCGAAAAAAAGTGAACCGGGCCGAAAATTATCATACACTCAGCCTTGACCACATGCGACTGTTTCTCCTGAAAAACAACACTTTTACCGCAAAACTGCCCTGTATCGGGCATCTTCCCACCATTCCGCGCCAGGCCCACATCGCATCATCTATCGAGTCTGTTTCAGAACGGAAACGAGGAAAGATCGATTGCAGGCCACCATCTCCAGGTGAATAGAAGCAGCAGCCAGGCACAAAAAATCTGTAGAGGAATTCCCGTGCCCGCTCTCTGTTTCTTTTTCAGGATTCGGTTGCCGAAAATTTGCATCACGAGCGAACTGGCGGAAACAATCGAAACCAAAACGGTCACAATCGGCCCCATGAAAACACCAAGCATGACCAACTGCTCAAAAGCATTTTCGGCCACATGAGGGACTTTGCACAACTTGCCCACGCCACCGAATATCACTCCAAAAACGCCGCCGAGAAGGCTATATTGGCACGCGTCGTAAAAGGTGAGTTCGGGAACATGAAAATCCGTGATCTGGGCTAAAGGAGAATCGATTTGCCCAACAATCGGTTTCCACCAGGCAAAGCCGAAATGCAGCAGCAGACCAAAAAGCACGATTCGCCAGGGTGATTTCATGCGATCTTCATCGATCAACGCGATTGCCAACAGAAGATAGCCCAATGTCATCTGATGCAACGAAAAAGCGAACAGGGGACAGCGGGGAAATTCTGACAGCCAGTTGGCGTGATGTTTCCCCAACCAACCCTGCGGCAATGTGACCCCGTGCATCACAACAATGACCAAAAACAGTGCAGCAAACAGAACTGCTACTACCATTTCGATCAGCGGGTACTTTACAGAAATCGATTCCCGGCAGTTTCTGCATCGCCCTGCCAGTCTCAACCAGCCAATAATGGGGATATTGTCTGAAGCAGCAATATCTTTTTCACATTTCGGACAATGACTGCGGGCCAGGAGAATCGGTTTTTTGCGAGGCAAACGCCACACAATCACGTTCAAAAAACTCCCAAAGCAGGCCCCACCGACAAAGGCATAGATGACGAACACAATCGTCGCCAGTATTGTGAGAAAATCAATCATTCGGCAAAAACCATCTTCCTGTTAACCGACGGTCTCCCGGCAGACTGCATAAGAAAACCAGTTCAAGCCGGGTTGGAAAGAAAACAAAAAGAAACTTAACAATCTGGTAAATTTGCCGCCAGTTTGATCTTTCCATTTCGTTTCCGCAAGGCGAGGTTTCTGCAAGACGGTCTGAACTGGACAGGATTATTTCAAAACCGGTGCCGTCCCGCGCATTGAAAGCCCTTCCACCTGAAACCGATCCGAAAAGGAAAAAACTGAAAAAAGCCGTACAAAACCGGCATCGCCTCTGAAATGTTCTTCAACAGGCTGGATCACGTCACAAAAGCTGAAAACGTCACAAAACAGGAGTCGCAACGGTCATAACGACGAAACTGGTCTGACAGCTGGGACAATTGGCGATAAATTCTCTGTTTCTGCATGCCGATAAGTAAAATACCCTATACTAGCAATGAGACTGCGCGAGCCCTAAAAAAATCGAACGAGAGAGTTCCATCAGTGCTGCTCAAACCGAATGTTCGCACACGCTCAACTGTACTTCAATCCTTTTGTCTGCTACCAAGGTTGTCAAAACAGTCTGAACAGGACGAACCATTCCTGACACACCCTGCGGTTCGCCCTGATCAGGAACGCATCGGCAGAAAGAAAACGGTCGTGCCTTAGTTGGTCGAGAAGGAATAAATGATGAAGACAAAGGTCAAAAACGGGAATCCGCAAAGCAGGCAGTCTCCAGCGACTCTGGGCGTTCATATGAAGTGTTGCAACGTCTATATTTATGCAAAAATCAACCCGGCCCGCGATGCTTATGTTGGCTGGTGCCCCCGATGCACCAAACAGGTCAGAATCAACATTGTGAGCGAAGGAGGCTCAACCAGCCGATTCTTCGAAGCTGAATGACTCGACGCCTGTTCTCTGCCCTGAATCACCATGAACCAACCTGCCTCGACGAAACTCTGATGCCAAACTCTCCCGCCACCGATTTTACCTTCCCTGAATTTGATGAAACCAACTTTGAATTACGATACGACGCCATCCACCAGTGGCCGGTTATTTTTGCCCCCGCCCGGGCAAAGCGTCCCTTCGAGTTCAACAGGGGGCAATTGAACAGCGCTGAGGAGAACGATCCCTTCGCCGAAGGAAACGAAGGACTGACGCCTCACGAGATATTGGCGATTCGTCATCCCGATTCGACCACCGATGGGCCAGGCTGGCAGGTTCGCATCATTCCGAACAAATACCCGGCGATTGTTCCCGCAGACGGGACTGCATCCAACGCAGAAACGAATGGGGTGCACGAAGTTATCATCGAATGTCCGCAATCGGAAACGAGTTTCACCCGGCTTGGACTGTCTCAGATCAAACTCGTCTTTCAGAGTTACAGAAATCGTTTACGTGATCTGGCGAAAAATGAACAGGCTCTGCATGCGACAATCTTCAAAAATCATGGGCCAGCCGCCGGGGCTTCGATGTCACACTGTCATTCGCAGTTGATGGCAACTGCCTATACTCCGCCGCACATTCAACGGGAACTTTCCTTCACGACAGAACATTTCAAAAAAACGAATCGCGATTACTTCGGCGAATTCCTTCTTAACGAACAGACATTCAGAAAGAGGATTGTTGCCCAGAGTGATGATTTCCTCGTCATCTGTCCTGAGGCTAGCCGATTCTGTTTTGAAATGCACATTTACCCGCGTACCAAAGAAATTCACTTCCATCAGACAAAAGATAAAATGCTCAACTCGCTGGCAAACGAGATGCTGCAATCTCTGAAGCGACTCGAAAAGGTGGCCGCCCATCCCGATTACAACTTCGTGCTACACACGGCACCTTTTACAAACAGACAGACACCCGGGTTCCGTTGGCATTGGGCAATCTATCCGCGTCTTTCCGGCATCGCGGGTTGGGAACTCGGAACCGGGGGATACGTCAACCCGCTGTTTCCGGAAACGGCGGCCAAACTACTCCGTGAAGTCGAACTCGACTGACGCAACCAGGGACGCCCCTCGAGTTGCCTTGCGAACGGCAACCAATTCACAGCCCCTGCCCATTGCCGTCACAGTTGCTTCTGTCACAATCTCAACACAATCGCAG
>JALWSL010000446.1 GCA_027080405.1 Planctomycetaceae bacterium | reverse complement strand
GGTTATCCCGCATATCACCGACGAATTGAAGGAAGCAATCTGCTCGCAAGACGGGCCGGATGTCGATGTCGTCATCACGGAATTGGGCGGCACGGTCGGCGATATCGAGGGGCTACCGTTTCTCGAAGCGTTTCGCCAGGTTCCATTGGATATTGGCCGGGAAAATTGCCTGTTTATTCATCTGACGCTCGTTCCGTATCTGCGAGCAGCCAGAGAATTGAAAACAAAACCGACTCAGCACAGTGTCGGGCAGCTGCGCGGTATCGGGATACAACCGGACATTCTTGTGATTCGTACCGAACGGGCTTTGGGGCGGGACAACGCCGAGAAGATTGCCCTGTTTTGCAATGTCGAAAAAGAAGCCGTTATCGAAGAAGTGGATAAAACATTGACGATTTACGAAGTTCCCCTCGGTCTGGCGGAAAATAAAATCGATCAGCTCATTATCAAAAAATTGAATTTGCACACCGGCTCCCTCGAAATGGATGATTGGAAAGAATTGATCCACAATATCAGGAATCCGGAGCATGAAGTAACGATCGCAGTGGTCGGAAAATATATCGAACATCGTGATGCGTACAAATCGATTTACGAATCACTCGATCATGCGGGGTTTGCTTCACAGACCCGTATCATCATCAAGCGGGTTTCTGCGGACGATCTGGAATCTGAAGAAGCCGAGTTGTTCCTGCGTGGTGTCGATGGCATTCTTGTTCCGGGTGGCTTTGGCAGCAGGGGGTTTGAGGGGAAAATAAAGGCGGTTCAATACGCCAGAGAAAACCAGATTCCTTACTTCGGGATCTGTCTCGGAATGCAGAGCGCGGTGGCCGAGTTTGCCAGAAATGTTCTGGGGTATTCTGACGCAAACAGTACCGAGTTCGAAGATACAACGGATAACCCGGTTATCTGTCTACTCGAAGAACAGAAGAAGATCACCTACAAAGGCGGAACGATGCGGCTTGGGACTCAGGACTGCAAACTGTCTCCCGGTTCCCGGTCTCTGGAACTTTACGGTAAGGAAATCATTTCAGAACGGCACCGTCATCGTTACGAATTCAACCCCGATTACCGCGAGCAATTTGAACAGGCGGGGATGCAAATCGCTGGAACAAGCCCGGATGGCGTGCTTGTTGAAATCGTCGAAATCCGGGAACATCCCTGGTTTGTGGCTGTTCAGTTTCACCCTGAATTCAAATCAAAACCTCTTGCCCCACATCCACTGTTCAAGGGATTTGTTGCCGCTGCATTAACAAGACATCAGGAAAGAATCTCCGCCCCGGTTTAGGCTTTTTCGACAGGCCATGCGTGCTGTTTGCTCGCAATTTGCGAATATCCATTATTCTCATTGGCTGTGGCAAACCAGTCACGCCGGGGAAGTTATCCAACAACCACGTTCAACTCCTGGAAGGCAGCTCTTTCATGGGCGGTTCTCTTACGCGTGATGATCTTGCAACGCTTTATCTGGAGCAGTTACCGTTTGAGCCGTATCCGGTACAGGAAGAAGCCCTTTTAACCTGGTTCACAGATGAAGAAGGAGTTCTGGTCTGTGCCCCGACAGGAACCGGGAAAACATTGATTGCAGAAGCAGCTCTGTTCGAGGCATTACACACCGGTCAAAGAGCCTATTACACAACACCGCTGATCGCATTGACGGAACAGAAATTTGCCGAATTGCAGGAAGCAGCCGTCCGCTGGGGATTTTCCTCAGATGATGTCGGGCTGATTACCGGGAACAGGCGGATTAACCCCGATGCCAGAATTCTGGTTGTAGTTGCCGAGATTCTTCTGAATCGATTGCTCGATGAAAATCTCGCCCACTTTGACGGGACGTTTGCGGTCGTGATGGATGAGTTTCACAGCTTCAACGATCCCGAACGTGGCGCGGTCTGGGAATTGACATTGGGCCTGCTTCCCGACCATATCCGCCTGCTTTTGCTTTCTGCGACTGTCGGTAACGCGGTGGAATTTCTCGGTTGGCTCCGAAACATGCACGGCAGAAAACTGCGGCTTGTGCAGGGGGAAGAACGAAAAGTCCCACTCACGTTTCGTTGGATTCCCGATCAGCTTCTCGATGAACAGCTTGCGATCATGTGTGAGGGAGATGAAGAAACGAATCTCGTGCCAGCACTTGTTTTCTGCTTCAACCGATCCGATTGCTGGACGATTGCCGAGCAACTCAAGGGGAAGTCTCTGGTCACCAAAGAGCGACAAAAGGAATTGGTTGCCCGTCTTGAACAATACGATTTTTCCCATGGCGCAGGCCCCAAACTCAAGCAGATTCTTATGCGGGGTGTTGGTGTGCATCACGCGGGCATCCTCCCGAAATTCCGGAGAATTGTCGAAGAACTGTTTCAGGAAAAGCTTCTTTCAGTCTGCCTGTGCACTGAAACATTGGCTGCCGGGATCAACTTGCCGGCCCGTTCTGTCCTGCTGACATCTCTTATCAAAGGACCACCCGGCAAAAAGAAACTGATCGATGCCAGTTCCGCCCATCAAATGTTCGGCAGGGCAGGGCGTCCACAATTCGATACGGAAGGATATGTCTTTGCAATTCCGGATGAAGACGACGTGAAAATTCTCCGCTGGAAGGAGAAATACGATCAGATTCCCGAGGACACCAAGGACCCGATGCTGCGACAGGCAAAAAAACGGATGAAGAAAAAAATGCCGACCCGCAACAGTAAAAAACAGTATTGGAACGAAGATCAATTTGAAAAACTTCGCAATGCTCCTTCGGCCAATCTCTCGAGCAGAGGGCATCTTCCCTGGCGGATATTGGCATGGTTACTCAAAAATTCATCCGATGTGATGCAACTGCGAAAATTTATTGCCCGGAGAATGCTTGCCGGGAAGCTGAAGGAGAATGCTGAAAAGCAGCTCTATCACATGCTGCGGACGCTGGGGGCGGGAGGCTTTGTCACACTGACCCCGCCACCACCTGTGGAAAAGAAAACCGAGAAGGAATCTGGCATCATCAAAGAAAATGTTCATGCAAAACAGTCTGAAGTGACAGGAACATTCGGAAGTATTCTGCAGGAAGCACTTGGGGAGAAGAAGAAAAGCGCCGCTACGAAGAATTCAAATGGACAGGAAACAACAGCACGAGAAAGACCCCAAACGAAAGCCGAAGATTACAAGCCGACATTTGCTGAACCGACCGAAAAACTGGACCAACTGTTGCAGTTTCGCAGTATCAACCCACTCTATGCCTGTTTCCTCTTGAAATATCTGGGAAAAGCCGATGAGTTCGAGCAGATTCAACTGATCGAATCCGTTCTCGAAGTTCCCGGTTCAGTCGTGCGGGATGTCCGGGTTCCCTATGAGTTGATGAAATCGGGAGAATTGGCCCGCGCATTTCTGGATACGGAACTGATCGAACGTGGTCTCGTCCCGGCCCATCTCCTTTCTGGCGAAATGCCGGAAGATCCTCACGAACTTCGCTATGATGAATACCCTCCCACGGTGGCTGATAAAATGAGACTGCTGTTTCAGTCAGATTTTCCTGGCGTTCATGGCTTACGCATTGCCCCGGTCTGGATTGTTGGCGACCTGTTGAAATTCAACGGCAACTTCAACAAGTATGTTTCGGGGAGAGACTTGATTAAACAGGAGGGCATCATTTTTCGCCACCTGTTGCGATTCGTGCTACTTTTGCAGGAATTTCTGCCGATAGTACCAGAGGGCATTATTGAAGAAGAATGGCAAACTCGCCTCATGTTCTGGTCCGATACAATCACCAAAGCCTGCCGGGAAGTTGACCCGGTCAGTACAGACAAAACTCTGGAGGCGAAGGGTTAAGCCGGAAATGGTCAGGCAGGGAAATTTTTACTTGCTCCTTTTTTTATCACGAGAGAGCAGGGGACCGAATCCGTAAAACAGACTTCTCAACAATTGCAAATGCAAACATGCTCATCATACGGAAAACGACCCGTTTAGAGGGGATCGATCCGTATTTCATTTGGCAACTGCTGGTCTACACGATATTATCAGGACATCGACTACTTTTTGTTATCGTGATTGTCCTGCCTGAAAGAGACTGTTCTGAAAGAGATTGTTATGTATCGATTATCCCGCCGTCATTTTCTTTCCGCTGCCGCTGGTTGCAGTCTGTTGGCTCCCTGGTCTCGTGTATTGGGGGCGAATGACGACATTCGTGTGGTCGTTCTTGGAGTGAACAACATCGGTCGGACTCACATGCTTGGGTTTCCCAAAATTCCGGGGGTGCGCGTTACCGGTATTTGTGATCCCGATTCGGCAGTGCTGGGAAAGCGGGCTGAGGAGTTTTCGAAAATTCATGGCCCGGTCAAAACATACTCCGATCTTCGTCATGTATTTGATGATCCTGATGTCGATGTCGTTGTTGTCGGGACACCCAATCACTGGCACGGATTGGCCACTGTCTGGGGATGTCAGGCCGGTAAAGATGTTTATGTCGAGAAACCCTGTTCCCATAATATCTGGGAAGCTGGTCAGATGCACAAAGCAGCGACAAAATACAATCGAATTGTACAAGTGGGGATCCAGCGCCGCAGCAATCCTGAACTGAAAGAGTTTTTTCAGCAAGTGCACGAGGGGCTGCTTGGCGAATTGAAGGTTGTCCGAGCCTTCTATTTGAGTCGGCGGAATTCCATTGGTCGTCCCAGCGGACCGTTGAAGCCGCCTGCGACTGTCAATCACGATCTCTGGTCAGGCCCGGCTTCAACAGAATTGAAGCGGGTGAAATATCATTACGATTGGCACTGGTTTTGGAATACCGGCAACGGCGAACTCGGCAACAATGGCCCACATATTCTTGATCTGGCTCGTTGGGCGGTCAACGGAACACAACTTCCTGAAAAAACATTGAGCATCGGAGGGCGATATGCATGGGACGATAA
>JALWSL010000445.1 GCA_027080405.1 Planctomycetaceae bacterium | reverse complement strand
TCCCATATCTGTCGCAATGGGGCCTGGATGAACGGAAATAACTCGTGTTCCCTGTTCAGCCAGTAATTCCCGCAGTGATTGGGTAATTGAATAAGCCGCTGCCTTGGAGGCGGAATACGTGGCGAAATCCGAAAAGCTCTTGAGAGAGGCAATCGAATTCAGCTGCACAAAAACACCACCGCCATTCGATTGAAGTACGGGAGCAAACGCCTGGGCAATGCGAATTAGCCCAAAAACGTTCACATCAAGTTCTCTTTGAAGAGAATCAATGGCGCGTTCCGATAGCGGTGTCGAGATAGTCAGGACACCAGCGTTATTCACCAGAAAATTGACATCCCCGCACTTTTTTGCCGCCTCGATAATTGTCTCCGGCTCTTCCAGATCAATTCTGACCGGGACGATTCTGTCTCCATGCTGCTCCAGAAGCGTCTGAGCATTTTCCAGGACTCGAACAGCTGCGTAAACCTTGCCTGCCCCCTGCTCCACCAGAGAATCGACAATCGCCTTTCCAATTCCACGGTTCGCCCCGGTGACTAATGCCACGGCCCCTCGTACGCCATCACTGTGCATCAATTTTCCTCAATGAACCTTGCCCGAACCACCAATGTTAAACTGGGGAAGGGAACATAGACACCGTTACAGACACAGACCGCCATTAGAACGAAAGCGGTGTTACAGGGTCAAGCAACGCGTGCAAAAAGAGTTGAAATACCTCACTCGGCACTTCGCTCGGCCATGTTGCATCAACTTTGCCTGATGTCGTGGTCATTCCCCCCAACCGCTTTGAAATCCCTCTGCAATCTCGCTATAACATGGCTTCTGCGTACTGGTCATACCTGCATGATCACACGCCCTTCCGGGTGGTAATTGTAGCAACTTTTAATTTTCGAGTCTCTGAAACAGTAAAACAATTCCCGTCAAATTGATAATAATCGATTGAAGGCAAATCAGGTTAAGAAAGAAAAAAATGTCAAACACCGGTAACTTTCCGATTGATTTCAGCGAATTCACTCCGTTGCCATTGGATCCGAACTCGCCAACTCTGACCGATGAACAGCGCAAAACATTGCAGGCTAATATCGATTTCTGTCGCGATGTGATCATCTTTTTCACCGCTGTAGCCGACGGCAAAGGACTGGGCGGGCATACCGGCGGCCCTTACGATACCGTTCCTGAAGTGATGATCGCGTACAGTTTCATGCTGCACGATCAACAGTCCGGCAAAAATTCCATCCTGCCCATTTTCTTCGATGAAGCTGGTCACCGGGTCGCAACACAGTATTTGATGGCGGTAATCGAAGGGAACCTCGATGCGGAACGACTGCTGCATTACCGGGAATTCAACGCCCATCTTCCCGGGCATCCCGAGCGTGATTTCACCCCCGGCGTCAAATTTTCATCCGGGCGATTGGGGCACATGTGGCCCTACGTGAACGGTGTCGCCATGGCCCATCCCGATAAAACCGTTTTCATGTTCGGTTCTGATGGATCACAGATGGAAGGGAACGACGCCGAAGCGGCTCGGCTAGCGGTAGCCCAGCATATTAATGTCAAACTGGTTATCGATGATAACGACGTGACGATCGCGGGCTTCCCGTCTGAATATCTTCCCGGTTACGATGTCACCAGAACACTCCAGGGGCATGGTCTTGCGACCGATGTCGGTGATGGCGAAGATCTGGACAGTTTGTACGCCCGCATGTGCAAGGCTGTTACCACGCAGGGACCGATTGCGCTGATCAACAAGCGAAAAATGTGTGTCGGGGTAGACGGTCTTGAAGGCTCCAACCACGGACACGATGTCATTAAAATCGGAACCGCGATTGATTACCTCACCAAAAAAGGACGTAACGAAGCCGTCGATTTTTTGAAAGGTGTCGAAAAACTGCCGGGCGGCCCAAGTTATCGGGGCTCACGTGGTGCAGGAAAAAATCGTTCGCTGTTCGGAACTTACATCAACGAAATTCTGGACGGCATGCCGGAAGAAGAACGCGTCGCCAATGTGCGGGTTTTCGACAACGATCTGGAAGGTTCCTGCGGATTGAATTTGATACGCGAAAAACATCCGGAAGTATTTGTGCGAGCAGGCATCATGGAGCGGGGCAACTTCTCCGCAGCGGCTGGATTCGGTTATGAAAAAGGAAAGCAGGGACTCTACGGGACGTTTTCCGCGTTTCTGGAAATGCTTGTTTCCGAAATCACGATGGCTCGGCTCAACAAGTCGAATGTGCTGGCCCATTTCTCACACGCCGGCTGCGACGACATGGCAGACAACACCTGTCACTTCGGATTGAACAACTTCTTTGCTGCCAACGGGCTGCCCGATGAAGGCAAGGACAATACCCGACTTTACTTCCCGGCCGACCAGCACCAGTTCAAGGCTTGCCTGAATCGCATCTTTAACGATGCCGGGCTGCGATTCATTTTTTCGACCCGCTCAGCGGTGCCGGATATTCTTGATGAAAACGATAACGAACTGTTTGGCGAAGGTTACGAATTCGTGCCCGGTCAAGATGATCTCGTGCGGGAAGGGACAGCCGGGTACATCGTTTCGTTCGGCGAAACACTTTATCGCGCTCTTGATGCGGTAATCTCCCTGAAAGAGGCGGGAGTCGATGTCGGACTGGTCAACAAAGCGACACTCAACGTGTACGATGAAACAATGATGCAGAAACTGGCCAAATCGCCGTTTGTACTTGTCGCAGAAGGGTTCAATGTTTCTACCGGACTCGGCTGCCGATTTGGTTCAGAACTGTTGAAGTACGGTTTCCAGGGGAAATACAACAACATCGGCACCAACAAAGAAGGTTCCGGCGGCCTTTGGCAACAAATGGGCTACCAGGGACTCGATCCAGCCGGCATCACCGCTGCAGTAAAAGCGCTACTGTAAAACAGTAAAAGCCTGCTGTGAAGCTGTCAATGCGTTGCTGTAACCGTGCTGCGATAGAATGGCAAGTGAAAACAAAATGGGGGGGATGCTGCGCAACTCTCAACGGACGCCCCTCCCGCCCCGTCTTTCTCAGAAATATAAACCACGCGATACCATTCGTTTGAAGCATTACCCGAAATCATTTTCAAATGATCCGCATGCGATGCTTCGCTGCGATAGAAAGCCGCCCATTTTCTCCCTTCTGGAACATCCAGAACCATCCTACCGCTGCACAGGCAGTTGGTATTGTAACTTCTTGCCGTTTCTCAAAAGCGCAACCTGAATGCGATCTCCAATTTTTGTTTTCGTGTTGCCATAGAAAAAAATGTCACTTTCAGATAACAGATCTGTCTGCCCGTCGTAACTGATGATGATATCTCCTTTCCTGAAACCAGCCCTTTTTGCGACTGCATGAGTTCCATATTGACCGACATGTTCAACAACCAATGCCATTTTCCCCTGCGGAATTTGGGAAGATCGTCCTTCCGCTGGCGACAGAGGACGCAGTTTCAACCCGCCCAGAAATATACGTCGATATTCCCACGATGAAACCCGCCAGGAGAGATCGCCGCGACGTCTCCAACCTGCGGGTAATTTCATCGAAAGTTTTTTCGTCTGCCCGTCTCTGTTCACTTTTATTTCAAGGGTCTCACCTTGAGGAGAAGCCTGATCAAGTACCCATTGCACATCGGCAATCGATAAAATCGGTTGTCCCGAGATCGTTTCGATCTGATCTCCCTTTTTCAAACCTGCATTCTGTGCAATGGAACCTTCGATGACCTGTTTCACATCTGCTCTGGTATCGGGATCAAGAATCAGGCCCAAAATTTTGGGATGGGGGTAGGGAAAGAAGATTCTCTCGGGAATCGACTTGCCATTTTTCCAATAGAAGGCTCGCCGGGCATCGCCTATCTGGTGACAGTGAATGCAACTGCGAACAACGTTCTTCCTGAAATCGATCGACTCCCTGTATTTCTTTTTCAGCGAAGGATACTTTTCCGGTGAAGAAAATTCGAGTGGCTGCCCCCGTTTACCTTCAAGTGCCTTTCTGTTTCCCGGATATTGCTCGTGCAACTCCAATGCTCCGCGTAGTGCTTGAGCCATCCCTTTGAGAGAAACGTCGTTATACCAGTCGGTATGATGGGACCGCGTGCCAAAGCGTCCGTAGATTGTGCCCTCTGCATTGAGCATAAAAACAGCGAATGACTGATCGGTATCGTACTGAAACAGCGAAAGATCCAATCCGTTGGTCGAAACAACCCTCACACAAACATACTGTTTGAGCAGCGGCCTTATCTCCGGATCCCGGTCAACCAGTTCATCATCGAGTTTGACACACTCCACGCAAGGGATGCATCGTAGAACGACAACGATCGGCTTGCCGGTCCGTTTTGCCTCGGCGAAGCCTTTCTCCAAATCGTTATAAATCCAAAATCCGTCGGCTAACACTTTTTCGCGATCTCGGCGAACTTTTTCCTCACGCGACTGCCCTTGCACCAATACGGTCTGTGCTGACAGTAACAGAAACAGGGCCAGGAAACAGAATCGGCTCATTGTTCAACTCCTACTCCGGTTAATGCACCTGCCTCAACCAAACAATACAACGTGATTGATGCAGGGTTGAGATGACCACGGGATTGGCGCCAGGAAAAGAGAACTCTGTTTCCCCGCCAGATAAACGGTCGGTTAACGATCATTGCCCGCTTAATTCCATTCGGCCTTATCAGTTGGGATAGGCAGGATCCGGTGCTGTTTGTGGAATTCGCCAAGAAGTTCATCCCAGACACTAAAAGGATTTGAGTGGAACACGAACTCACCAGTTGCAGGCAAAGTGAACCAGTCGCCACGTTCACGTTCAGCTTCGAGTTGCCCGCTCTGCCAACCTGCGTAACCGGAATAGATGCGGAATCTGTTACCAGGTTCTTCAAGGTTGGCGTTTACAATTTCTCTAAATG
>JALWSL010000444.1 GCA_027080405.1 Planctomycetaceae bacterium | reverse complement strand
ACTTTCGAGGCATTGACCAATCGACCTGTGTACCGGGATCTGTTCTCGCCCCGGGAACATTTTCTGGGGGAGCATATCGGTTTGGCACGCAGGGCTGATCTGCTGCTGATCGCCCCCGCGACGGCCAACGTGATCGGAAAGCTGGCGCATGGAATTGCCGACGATCTGTTGACCACGCTGGCAATGGCCGCCACCTGCCCGGTGATGGTGGCTCCGGCGATGAATGTGGAAATGTGGAACAAGCCCGCTGTTCAGAGAAATATCGTGCAGCTCGAACAGGATGGCCTTCAAATCATTCCCCCGGGTGAGGGTTGGCTCAGTTGCGGCGTCACTGGCAAAGGTCGCATGGCTGAACCGGCCGAATTGCTGAAAGAGATTGAAAAGACTCTGGCCTGATCTTTCCGGCTTGAAAGGGGAAAGTTGCTCCTGTGCTGGCACTGTGCGGGGGCTCGGTGGTATGATGCCGATGCGTGTTCCGTTGAGAAACGGGATCGGGAACTGCCGTGAACTTCGAAACAGTGGAGATCTCGCCGTGAATATGAACCGCAGGAGTTTTCTTTCCAGATTTTCCGGCCTGGCAGGCGTCTGTGCTGTATCGCCCGCACTCCCGGCAAGGGCATCCTCGAATCGGGCACGCAAGAAAATCGCCTTTCTCTGTTCGACGGTCTATCGTCATTCCCACGCCCAGCATTTTCTCGATCGTCTCTGCTTGGGTTATGGATGGCGGGGTGCCTGGCAGAATCCGCGGATCGATGTCGCTTCAATTTATATCGATCAATTTCCCGACGAAGATTTGGGCCGGAACCGGATCAAGCGATATGGACTGAAACAGTACTCCAACATCGCCGATGCGTTGACACTTGGCACGGGCAGGCTGGCTGTCGATGGCGTGGTCATCATCGCTGAGCATGGCGATTACCCCAGGAATGAAAAGGGGCAAAAACTTTACCCGCGCTACAAGTGGTTCAAGGAATGTATCAAGGTTTTTGAAGACAGCAACAAATCGGTGCCCGTCTTCAATGACAAGCATCTTTCCACTTCCTGGAAAGAATGCGAGGAGATGGTTGCAGATTCCAGACGCCTGGGATTCGCTTTCATGGCTGGCTCATCTCTTCCCGTCACCCGGAGGATGCCCTCGTTGGACATTCCGCACGGCACTCCAATGAGTGAAAGCGTCTGTGTCGCTTACGGCGGGCCGGACGTGTACGACATTCACGCACTCGAAACAGCCCAGTGCATGTCGGAAAGGCGTCAGGGGGGCGAAGTCGGCATCAGCAGCGTTCAGGCGTTCAAAGGGGAACGCCTGTGGAACTACCTTGAAAAACCGGATCGCCGGAAAACACGCCAGTTGATGGTTTCCGCGTTGACGCGCAGCCATAACCTGCCCGTCAAACAGGGATACTACACCGACAAAATCAGTTTCGACTGGGCCCGTAAAACATTTCCGGATGCGCTGGCCTACTTCATTGAACACCGCGACGGATTTCGAACCTCGATGTTTCTGGTGAATATCCAGGATTTCAATTACGCAGGGATGCGAGCCGATACAGGCGAAATCATCTCCTGCCAAATGTATCTTCCGATGCCCGAAAATGGCTCGACAACGGCCGATTTCTTTCACCCGCTGACTCGCCATATCGAAAACATGATCCTGACCGGCAAATCACCTTATCCCGTGGAACGTACGCTGCTTACTTCGGGGATGACACTGGCTGGAGTCGAATCACTGTATCGCAAGGGGGAGCTGATCAAAACCCCAGGCATGAATGTGGCTTACCAGGTTGGCCCCGCTTCAACCTACTGGAAAGATTGAATTATCAGACAGACCGAGGCTCTGTGCAGTGCGGTGAGCCGGGAAAATGAGGCCGAATTAGGTGTATACCCTGTCGTACACGAATGTTTATGGACAAAAGGCCTCTATTTTAGCTGTTTTGCCTTTCTGTATGAATCAGCTTGGTAATTTTTACATTGACACTGTCCGCCCCTTTGCATAAAACTGCAGTTGTGGGTTTGCATGGCTGTGCAATCAACTTCCCTCCAATAGCCTCACAAATACTGTACTCTCGCAATTTTAGAGTCCTCCCCCGAAAACAGGTCGATCAGCTTTCCTTCTCGACTGTTTGGAAAGAAGTCAAACCATGAATGTTGCCTTTCGCGTTCGTCATTCCAATACGGAATTACGCCGATTGAGCCAACAGGAATTGCGTCGCGCCAGAGAATTGTTCCAGAATGGTGAACAGTTGGGCCGTTTTGCTGATGAGTTCCAGTTTGATACCGAGTTGGAGGCGTTTCAGGCAATTGGGGCCTCACTGGGGATGCCGGTCATTGATCTGTCAAAAGTAGAGGTCGAGCAGGAGGCACTGAAAAACTTCCCTGTCCGGTTGGTGCACCGCCACTTTCTGTTTCCGATCAGTCGGACAGATTCCGAAATTCAGATCGTCACCGGAAATCCGTTTGATGTCCAGGCAGCGGACGCGGTTGCAGATGCGACTGGTCTGTTTGTGAACACCGTCTTTCGTGCGAGTTTAGGTGAGGACATCGACCTTTCTTGGAAAACTATTTTCGAGCGTTTTAACGCCGATTTGGCAAATGGTGTTGGAAACTTGTTATCGCGTTCGCTCACGCTTTGTAAAAAGCAACTTAATTCACAATTACCGCATTTTGATAGAAGCCTTGCAACGAAAGAACAATTAGAAATTGCTGAACGTCTTAAAAGTGCAGTGATAGAGGTTTGTGTCGACTTCGATGCTTATCGAATTTCGAGTGCGTTGAACAAAATGAACAGCATTCTTTCTGTAGTAGATAAGTATTTATCCGAGACAACTCCCTGGAAGCTTAAATCTGAGGAACAAAAAGGCACGCTTTCAAATATATTATATGTCAGCTTAGCCTCCCTTCGAGTCGTTGGATTTTGTTTTTATGCTTTTTTTCCAAAAAAGTTTGATATTTTGCTAAACTTGCTTGGTGAAGACACAACAGATCAGACAAACTTTATTGAAAAAGCAAAAGGATTTTGGAACCTAAAGGCAGGACACACCTTTTCCGAGATTCCTCGGCTTTTTGAACGCCTCGATCTTAAAACAGCTTTTTAGGAAACAGCCATACCGCTTGGTAACTGCGCAACATGGTTGTTAGCTTTTCGAATTGTATTTTGATTCTGATTTTGTGGCGATGTGACGGTTTCTCACAATAATCGCCTCGCCAACGCGCACTCTTTTTTTGTCACGTGATTTTGGAAGAAAGTGAAGAGGATCTTTTGATTTCCCCATGACACGCATCTCAAAGTGTAAGTTCGCACCAGTTGTATACCCAGTACGACCAATATATCCAATTAGTTGATTCTTACGGACGATCTGATTTGCTTTTACCGCGGTGCGACTTAGATGTGCATACAGGGTGTCATGAAGGCTGTCATGTTTTAATATAAGTACCCTGCCATATCCTCTCATGCGGCCATTGAATTTTACGCGTCCTGTTTCCGCCGCATAAACTGGGGTGCCAAAGCGCGCTCCAATATCAATGCCTTGATGCATTCGCGTGCGTTTTCGTAATTTCCGCATTCCATATTGACTTGTTAAGGTTCCTGAGGTTGGCCAAACCAAGTCGAGCATTTCCCATTCGCTTTGCATGTCTTGGTGCGCATGAAAGGCCGCTGTTGCTTCAGATTCTACATAAAATTTTAGTTTGGAATTTTTAAGGAGATTGTACTGTGTGTGAGAGACATCCCAGTATGAAAGTTTATGCGAAAGATGTGGATGTCCAGAAAGATTTTGGTGATTATGTGGTGTCGCACAACTGTAAAGAAGAAATAACACAAAAAAAATCCCAATTTTTTTCATTCTACTTCCCCTTTCAAGAAACCGACAACCGCTGTCAGCGTTTCTCGTCATTTTTCACTAGATTTTCAAGGTAAATTTTAACATTTGGATTCTGTATTTCAAATATGTCACACAAAAACCTATCATATTCAGATGTTATCAACAATGAGATTGTTATCAAATTTTTGACTGCCTCGTTACTTGTAGTCTGAGTTTACACGCGGTATCTTAAAAGAAGGGGATTGTATGGACATATGGTTTGTAAAAACAAAAGCGCTTTTTTTTGCTGAAGAGTTGCTTTCTTTATTGTCAGATCTCACGACAGAAATCAAAAAAAATAAGGAAAAAAACTTTACCGAAAATGAAGTAAAAGCGCTATCAAATGAGCTTTATAATGTACTCGGTCAGAAAGTCTCTGAGCTCAAAAAAGACCAGCATTACAACGATGCGCGTTTCATTTCATTTTTTCAACTTGCAATCGTAGGGCTTATAGATGACGTGTTTTTAACAATTACGTGGTCTGGGAGACAGTTTTGGGCGTTGTATTTACTAGAGATGAGAGTCTTTGGCACTCGAGCATCTGGAGATATTTTTTTTGAAAATTGCCGCACTATAGTTCAGTCCCAGGATGGAAAATCAAAGGAGCTTGCTTCCATTTATCATCTCTGCATCACAGCAGGTTTTCGTGGGAAATATTATAATATTGAGTATAATCAAGATCTTAATGTATATCGCACTGATTTATATAACGTTTTTAACGGTGCAGAAGTTTCCATCCATAATTTTGATCGGCCTGCGATTTTATCGTCAGGCTACGCTCCAAACAACTCCAAGAGCTTGTTGAGCAAAAAATATTCTATTTCTAATAGGCTTTTGTTTATTAATTTAATTTTAATCATAATATTTATTATCACATCGTATTTTGTGTGGATTAATAACCCATATATAATTTTTCGTAATTTCTAAACTTTGGATAACAAATAATGTTTTATATTATTTTACTTGCGCTCATCATTTCTGGAATTGTGACCGCAATCAAATTTCCAAATCTGACATCAAAATTTACTTCGAA
>JALWSL010000443.1 GCA_027080405.1 Planctomycetaceae bacterium | reverse complement strand
GAAAAAACAGATCCGCTTCAAGTGAAAAGCCAGGCCTCTCCCGATCAAAATGCAGAGCCAAAAACAGAACGCCGGAAAAAAAAGAACCCCACCTACAGCCATCATGCCCTGCAGATGGAAATGGATCACACTGTTTGGCGGGAAAAGAAGAACTGGATCGGTGAAACGCTCATTCTAATCCCTATTTCCGAACTGGAAAATCACCTTCAGAACAAACATGCCGTTCAGATTTCGATTCCGGAACAGACGCGGATCATGCGTCTGTTGCACCATGAATCCCTCACAGTTGAAACGGCAGAAGAAAAAGAAGAAGAAGTGGCAGAAAAAAAAGTAGTCGTTCATTTGAATACGGAAGGGGAGAATCGGAATTCAACGGATCGGTTCGCTTTAATCATGATTCAATGGACTCGCCCCCGTGTTTCATCATGGGAAACTGTTTCTTCACTCCCGTTGCCGAATTCTTCACAGAGAACTTCCGTCTCCTGGAGGCTGATAGATTCCCGGCCGCGCGACAGAACCCTTTCACGAACAAAACAGGCATGGAAAACCTACCTACTGATCTTGAGCGAACTGGGGCAAAGTGACATCAACAGACCTGTCTCACTACCAGGGCAAACGCCTTCGCTGTTTCAGCAGATATTGACGCAACTTCCGGAGCAGCGCGAACGAAAGGTTATTTCCGCGTTGGGAAAACTCCCCGAACTCTCCTGGAATTATCCTCTCCCCTTCAAATTGACCCGCGTGGCAGAAACAGGACGCTCCGACTCGCCCCTGGAAAAACTTGAGATTCCATCCAATGGCAACCTCCTCCGTTACGCAATTCTGCTGCTGGCAATCCTCTGGAGTTGGGGAATGTGGCAAATCTATCATGCCGGGCAGAGCCGCATCAAAAAAAGAGACCTCGGATTCGGCAGTTTCCTGCTGATCGGCTTGCTTGCAGTTTTAGTCATCCACTAAAAAATGAACACAGGCATACCATATTACCACTGCCCATTTCCTTGCCTGAACCAGGCCGTGAATTCCCCAAACATCCTCGGTGTGATTCTTCCGAAATAATCTCAGACGCGTTTCACTGTTTTTCGGCGTTTTCACTTGCGAAACGCCTGCAGATAATATACAATAGAACACATACCCTGAGCCGTATCGAGCAGACAGTTTGCGATTTATACCGAAACGATTGGAATCAAAAACGGACACTGGCAACGTTGCTGACAACAAGAAGGGTTGAGACTGCCAATTCAATCACGAACAGCAGTTAATGCACCCATGATCACCACCCGGCTGTTATTGAAATTTTTGTCTGTTAAAGCATAATTCTGACGTAGTTCTGACGCTTCTGCACTGTATAATAGTGTCCGGATAATGTTGTCCGGTAGTGGTATCCGCCGGAGCGGGGTGTGAGCGTTCGCATCTGTTGCAGGTTTCGGGGCACAGGATCGCCGATTCGTTCGGAGCGTTGGAGATCGAGAGTAATGCCTGAAAAGCAAGGTAATCAGATTTACGAATACGTGAAAGAAACACCAGCCTGGATGGTGAGTTTGGGCGTTCATGCGGTCATTTTGATGCTAATGGCCAGCATTACCTTTGTCGTTCAATCGCCCAGTAACCAGCTTTTGCTTTCGAGCGTGATTGATGAGCCGGTTGATGACGATCAGTTTTTGTTCAACGCGACAACTTCCGATCAAATTGGAACCGATTCGAATTTCGACACACTTGCCCCGTCCCTGGCGACAACAGTCACTCCCGAGGATCCGCAGGAACAGATTGATCAGAAACTCGAGGAAGAGAACCTGGATATCGAGGTTCCCACGGCGGATCTTGTCGCCCGACCGAGTGATGCGGAATTGGTGGAATCGGTCGAGGTGGCCGGACAAACAGAACACCCCGGGGGCGTCGCCGGTGCGATGGATCGCCTGACATTCGAGCTGGCTTCTTCATTGAATGACAGGCCGACCTTGGCGATCTGGCTGTTCGATGCTTCCAATTCCTTGAACGAACGCCGCGAAGCGATCGCGAAACGTTTTGAAACAGTCTACAAACAGTTAGGGGTACTCGAAGACAAAAAGCACAAGAAATTTCCCCTGGAGACGGCTGTTGTCAGCTTTGGTCGAGAGACCAGATTCATGACAGAAAAACCGGTTCACGACGTTGAGGATCTGGTCGAAGCGATCCGAAAAATCAAACCGGATGCCAGCGGCAAGGAGAACGTCTTCAACGCGGTCAATCTGGTTTCCCGACGATGGCAAAATTATAAGACGAAATTGCGTCGCAACGTGATGATTATCATCGTGACGGATGAAAAAGGGGACGATGTTGACCTGCTCGAACAGACGATCGCTTTTGACAAACGATATGGCATGCGGGTGTACTGCGTCGGGAACGCCGCTCTGTTTGGGCGGGAAAAAGGATATATCACCTACACCTGGGAGGAAGATGGCAAATCGTACACAATGGATCTGGAAGCTGATCAGGGGCCGGAAACCATTTTTTCCGAGCGACTTAAACTCCCCTTCTGGGGAGGAAAAAACCGGAACCTGGATCGTATGTCTGCCAGTTTCGGGCCGTATGCGTTGACACGTCTTTGTGCGGAAACCGGCGGGTTGTATCTTGTTTCCGAGGAAGGGAAAGGTCCCAAGTTTGATCCATCGGTGATGCGGAATTATCCCCCCGATTACCGACCAATTCGCTTGTTTGAAATCGAACTGAAAAAGAGTCTTGCCAAGCAGGCTGTTTTGCGGGCCGCCCAGTTATCGCGCATCAATCGTATTCCGATCCCGACGTTGGAGTTCCGGGCGGATACCGATAATGTTTTACGGGTTCAGTTGACCGAAGCTCAAAAACCACTTGCCATTCTGGACTATCACCTCAACAGCATGCTGGCTGTTCTGGAAGGAGGTTACAAGGACAGGGAAAAACTGAAGTCTCCCCGTTGGCGGGCCAGTTACGATCTGGCGGCCGGGCGCGTGCTGGCAATGCGGGCGCGATCGTTGGGCTACAATGAAATGTGTGCCGAGATGAAATCATCTCCGCGGGTTTTTGAAGACAAAAATAATAATTTCTGGCGTCTGGTTCCGTCCAACACCATTTCCAGCGGTCCCGCTGTGAAAAAGATGGCAGCCAAAGCGGAAGAGTTTCTCTCCAGAGTCATTGATGAGCATCCGGGAACCCCATGGGAAATGCTTGCTGTCAGAGAGCGGGAACAGCCGCTCGGCTGGGAATGGCAGGAGTTCCATCGGGATGTCACTCCGCTTAAGTCGGACGATCCGGATAAAGTGATGTTGCTGCTGGCTGAGGAAGAGAAGAAAAAGTCGACGATGAAGAAACAGACGGGGCCCAGGAACATTCCCAAACTTTAGGAAGCTCCTGGTTCTGTTTGTGGGTAATGGGCGATTTCGTCCGAATCTGTTTGCTTTTTGATTGTTTTTTTCTCATATTGGTGTTCTGGACAGGGTTGTTCTGACCGCCCTGTTGAGTTCGTGGACCGGGATTCGATACGCTGCAACCAGTTTGAAGGCTGGTGTTGATGTGGCGGGAATCCGGTCGGTTGGTGGCACGGGCAGGTGTTTATCGACTCATCTTTTATGAGTGTTTTGTTGGTTTCGGACAGAACAGTTCGGCGTTTGCTGCCGACGGTTGGGGCGTTTTTTCGACGGCGCCTATCGATTCTGTAGTCCCTTCTTTTTCAATTGAGTCTGTTCTATGAATTACAGGAATAGTGAATACGCCGCTTTGGGGGTCTCGGTTGGAGTCCATGCCGTCCTGCTTGTCGTGATGGCCCTGATTAAATTCACCTTGATGGATGACAATGCCCAGGTGGCTGTTGAAACGATTTTTACCGACGAAAGACAGCAACAGGAATTTACCCAGGAACTGGACATGGCGACCGAGATTTCGCAGTCGATGAGTGTTGTTTCCGGGGCGACGATCTCGACCGCTTCAGGGGGGTCGAGTGCTCCTGCTGTCAACCAGCAGAAAATAGAACAGTCGGAATCACTCAGTGAACCGGAAATTCAGGTCAATGTCTCCCAGGTCAATGTTCCCGGAGCGAACATGTTGGGGGACGATTTGGGAGAATCGGAAATCAAGGGAGAACCGGGCGCCGTTGTTGAAGGCTACGGTGCCGCCATGAGCCGATTGACCCAGGAACTGATTCGTCTGATGCGTCAACAAAAAGTTCATGTCGTCTGGCTGTTTGATGAATCAGACAGTATGAAAGATGACCGGGAAGAGATACGCCAGCAATTCCACAAGGTTTATGAAGAACTGAAAATCGCCCAAAAACAGGATAAAAAACTTCAAGCGAAAGATCACACCCTGCTCACCACCATTTTAAGTTACGGATCGGGAATTCACACGCAGACTCCCCGCCCGACTCCGGATATCCCAACGATTCAAAAGGCGATCGATCAGGTTCCCGTTGACACCACCGGAGAAGAAAACCTGTTTCAATCCGTGATGGCTGTCTGCGATAAATACGGCCCTGCAGCCAACAAGCAACAGCGAAAGCTGGTCATTGTCATTCTAACTGACGAAGCCGGCGACGATGGTGTCAATGTTGAAGAAACGATTGCCAAGGTGAAGCAGTACAAATGCCCGGTCTACCTGATGGGACGTGAAGCGATTTTCGGATATCCGTATGCCAGACAACTCTGGCGGGATCCCAAGTACAACCTGCCACACTGGATTCGGGTTCATCGCGGCCCGGAAACCGCTTTCCCCGAGGCTCTCCAGTTCGACGGGCTCCACAGCCGGTGGGATGCCTTCTCCAGCGGGTTTGGCTGCTACGAAGAAGGAATAAGGCTATACAAAAAATATCTGTTGCTTGATTGATCTTGTCGTTCATTTTCTGTTGCTCGCCCATAGTTTTGTAAAGTTAAAAAGTCCCGTTTGTTATTA
>JALWSL010000442.1 GCA_027080405.1 Planctomycetaceae bacterium | reverse complement strand
AGCCTGATGGAAGCGAAGGAACGTGAAGCGCAAAGGCGTCGCTGTACGGTGGGCTGATGAAAATGTTGACGCCCCGCCGACAAACCAAAAATCAAACCCACAGGGTGGCCTGCGTTTCCAGATCACATTCGCCAATCTCATCCAGACACAGGGTTCCTCCGTCCGCCAGTTCAAAGGCACCCGCTCTTGTGCGATCAGCCCCGGTGAATGCTCCTTTGACGTGACCAAACAATTCCGATTCAAGAAGCGACTTCGACAAGGCAGCACAGTTGATTGCCCAAAATGGCTTTTCCCGGCGCGGGCTCGCCTTGCAGATCGCCTGGGCGAACATTTCTTTCCCTGTGCCACTTTCTCCCGAAAGCAAAACCGAAACACTTCTTAGTGCAGCGCGTTTTGCTCGCCCGGCGGCATCACGAATTGCCTGACTGTCGCCGGCAAGGTGTTCGAACCCTTCAATCTCACTTGGCGATTCTGCTGCCAGGTGCTGTAGATGAGCATCCGGCTTGCGCAGGATTTCCGGGATGACATCGATCAGATCAAAAGGAATGTTGGGGATCGTCGGCTTCCCGTCTCGCGATGTTTCGTAGAATGTCGCCGGGTATCGCGTCTTTCCCAACAACAGCCAAACGGCAGACATGGCTGGAGTTCCCGGACTCAAATGTATGCACAGTTCGCAACTCCCCCAAGTCTTTCTTTTGGTCAACTTCGAAAGCTCAGCGTCGCATATTTCAGTAATCGCTGCATAGTCCGTTGGGTTTTCCAGTTCGACAGGAACAATCGTCACCGGGGTCTTTAACCATTTCTCGAACCACTTGTTCCAACTGGATTTGTAGTTGGTCAAAAGCCTCACTTCATCAAATTTCTGATGGGTCAAAAATGTTTTGGTTGGCCCCGGATCTCCTTTGGAGGGGAGACTGCCGCCAATACCATCCATGATCTGCTTGCGTTTGCCTGCGGGTAAAGTTGCCGCCATCGCCCGGAGGTCACTCAGCCCGATCCATTGCACAAGAATTCGTTTCATCAGACCACCAAAGAACACCAAAGAACACCAAATAATTTGTGTATCAGCAAATATTATTGTGGTCATCCTATCGGATCATCCCCGGAAAGGCAACTCAACCGCCTTTTGAAGAGAGCGTCAGAAAAAAAAGATATATACAAACAGGCTCGTTTTCCGCTGGGCATGGTTGGAATATTTACCTTCGCACTGCTGTCACGCGATGCGAAAATCGCTACTTCTTTTTGTTTGGCACGCGCTTCGCAACAGCTTTCACTATCAGCAATAGTCAGTCGCATTTTTCGAAAAAAGGCAAGAAAGACGATAATGGATAATCACAATGTGATCTGCACCGCCCGGGAAGTGATTGAATCAGATCCCTCACTTGTCATGTTGCATGATCCCGATGTAGACGGCCCGCGTGCAGGAATTCATGTGCCGTTGTCTGAATCTCGCCTCGACAGGAAAGTTCTGGCTTTTCTGGAATCGCAGTTTCCTCAAGGACTCTACAGTCATCAGCACGAAGCGGTTGAATCTGTCTTGAACGGGAATCACACTGTGGTCGCGACTCGTACTTCCAGCGGCAAGTCCTTGATCTACTCCCTTCCCGTTTGCGATGCTCTTTGCAAAGATCCGGAATCTACCGCCCTGTTTTTGTATCCGCAAAAAGCATTGGCGAATGACCAGCAGATCAAACTGAGGTCGATGATCAAACAGACCGATGGACTGCGGGAGTTGCAGGAGGAGAATTCCCTTCTGGTTAGCCGATACGATGGGGCGGTTTTATCTGAAAGACGCAAGCCAATTCGTGAAAAAAGTCAGATCATTCTGACGAATCCCGATATGTTGCACCTCGGAATCATGGGACATCACGATTCCAACTGGAGTTCCTTCTTTCGTCATCTTGAAGTCGTTGCCATTGATGAATGTCACGAATACCGAGGCGTCTTCGGAACCAACGTGGCCTATATTTTGCATCGTCTTCGGCAAATCTGCAAATTTCATGGCAGTTCCCCGCGTTTTGTTGCGACTTCTGCAACGGTGAATGATCCACAAGGGCACATGGAGCGTTTGACCGGGCTCGATTTCACCTGCATCAATTCTGAAAAAGATGGCAGCATGCAGGGGAAAAGAAAATTCTGGATGGTACGCAGTGAAGATCATCATTACGAAACAGGCCGAAAACTTGCCCAGAAACTGGCAGATTCAGGTTTGACCGTTCTCGCTTTTTGTCCAAGCCGTGTTTCTGCGGAGCGAATGATTTCGCATTCCGTCAAACCGGGGGAACCGAAGCTCGACCATGTGCGCGTTTATCGATCGGGGCTCTCATCCAGTGAGCGGGAGGAGATTGAAAACGGCCTGAGGTCCAAAGAAGTTCGACTCGTATTTTCTACTTCGGCCCTGGAACTCGGGATTGATATCGGGGAAATCGATGTCGTCATCTGCATTGGTCTCCCGCACAGCATGATGTCTCTTTGGCAACGATCAGGGCGTTCTGCCAGAGGGGGCGCGAAGGAGTCACCATTCTCATCCCGGCTGAAACGCCGATCGACAGTTACTACGCCAATCATCCCGAAGAATTGTTTGGCCGGGAAAACGAGGCGCTGGTTCTCAATCTTCAGAATCGAAGGATCGCCTGTCAGCATTACGCCTGTGCCTGTCAGGAAGCCGGCGACGAGTCCCAATTGGATCTGGAATCCCTCGGCCCTGAAATGGGTTCAATCCAGGAACTTCGTAATGCCGGGAAATTGAATCAGGATATTTTCTATTGCAGTGAACCTCATATCGAAGTCAATATTCGAAACGGAGGCGAACGCTCTTTCAGGCTTTGTGATGGGGAAATCGAAATAGGCGATGTCAGCTATTTCCACATTTTACGCGAGTGCTACGCAAACGCCATCTATCGGCACGGCGGTAGAACCTATCGGGTCAGCAACATTCTCTACGGGAAAAAGGTGATCCGCCTGAGCAAGGAATACACCCCCAATGAAACGGTTCCCCATCTTCAACGAAAGATTCGACTGAAAAATCAATTTCGAATTGCTGATTACGACGACATCCGCGTCGCAACAGCTTCAATGGATGTCACAGAGTACCTGCTCAGTGTCACCGAAAAAGATCGCTCAGGCAACGTCGTGATGACCTGGCAGGGGAGTGGAGGAATGAGGCAGTATCGATTGCCGAGTGAAGGAACGATGCTTTCCCTTTCAGGCTCGTTCTGGAACAGACTCGTCCCGCAAATTGGCCCCAACCCGCAGGCAGCCTTGAGTGGTGTGGAACGATTGGTCACCGGTTTGTTTCCGACGGTTTCCGGCCCGTGCGACACGCAGGATTATTCTTCCGCGGTAGATCGCCTTGTCAACGGGAATCATGCCTTGTTCCTTTACGATACCGTCTACGATGGGGTTGGTCTCACCACCACGGCTTTTGAAAAAATGCCGGAGCTGATCGATAAGTCGATCGAAAGAGTCAATGCCTGCACCTGTGAAGGAGATGAAGGTTGCTTCCGTTGTATCGCCAACCCACGCAGCGACGAAGCTTCCAGCAAGCGGGCCACACTGAATCTGCTGACTGCCATTCAGGCGGTCTTTCTGGAGAAGACGCCAACAATCACAGTCAACGAAAATGATTGGGTCACCTCCGCTGAGGAAGTGGAAATTACCTGCAAGCAGTGTGGTCATAAAATTGTGAGTAACGCCAGATTCTGTTCAGAATGTGGTTCCCCGGTTCAAGAGTAGACAGGAGTAAGCTTGATGTCCGAAATGTTTGATGCCAACCAGCAAAAGTCCATTCCCATGATCAGGGGACATCGTATCGTCCGAATGAGTGAAAAGCGAATCGGACCGTTCGCGCTTGATTCCGGGACGGCTGAAATGCTCGACGATAACAATGCGGGAGTGCTCATTGGCGACTGCCCCGGTGGCGATTGGATGTTCGAAAAGATGCAACAGCTATCTAGAGCGCCCGAACCAGAACCGCTTCTGGTTTTGCTGACCAGTTACTCCCTTGCTGATAAATTCTACCGACAGACCGAAGGGAGCAACTCAAAACGTCCCGATTTCTGGAAGCAGGGAGCACTCACTTTGACGACTCCCGGTTATTTGAAGAAACTTGCCGAGCAGATCACGCCTGACTACTCGGCAATCATTGTTATCGATCCGCGCACCCGACTCGCTTTGCCCGATTCGCGACGGAGCAGATGGAACAACGGCGGGCTTCCGCGTCAAATTGCGAAATACAGGCATTCCTGCGCAATACAGCAGCGAAGACCGCCTCTCGTTTTATTGACATGCGACCGGGCGAAAGGGCTCAATACATCGCAGATGCTCGCCCCGCTGGCTCTGGATACCTGGTGGTTCGTGGATGGCAAATCCGTAAGAATCGGGAAACCGCCTCAACAGAAAAAGAAACCCGATTCTTTTCCTATGTCGATTTACTGATACAATCTGCTCTCTGGAAACTCGTTCCTGGAATCTCGTTTCTGGAAGCTCCTTTTTGGAAACAGACAGTCTCAATAGAAAACAACCAATATGATCACCAGTATCGAAATCGAAAACTTCAAGGGCATCGGCGAGCGTATCAAACTGGATATCAGCCCGATGACCTTGCTGTTTGGCCCCAACAGCGCCGGGAAAAGCAGCATCATCCAGGCATTGCATTACGCCCGGGAGGTCATTCTCCACGGTAACCTCGACGCCCACGAAACAGAAATCGGCGGAAAATACGTTGACCTCGGCGGCTTCAAAAACTTCGTACATGGACAGTCGTTAGACAATGAAGTCAAAATAAAATTGACAGCAAAAGTTCCTGGATCTCTTGATCTAAACCCCAGGGCAATCGCATGAAATTATGCTGGATTTGCCGTTAAATATTGCAATAATTTTTTGAAACTCCAACTCGCTTTAC
>JALWSL010000441.1 GCA_027080405.1 Planctomycetaceae bacterium | reverse complement strand
CAGCATGGAAGAATCAAAGCGAATCCATTTTGTTTTTTCGCCGATCGATTTTGACTGAGCCAGTTTTGCTTTCATGGTCGCCGGCAGGTTCGCCAGATTGGCCAGGATTTTATTGGCGAATTCCGATTGGATTCCCAACGCCGCGATATCGTCCTTATTGATTACCACCAGGCTTAACCGGTGCGCATCGCCCGTTGCCATCGCCTGAACCGCTTCGCGCGTCACTTCCTCTGCAGAGATGACTTTCCACTGATCGATTTTTCCATCTTCATTCTGATCGATTCCCCAGCGTGTGCCCGCAATATTCATCCAGCGGGATTGATCTACCTTGTTGTTGAAGTTGCTGTCGATATCCCGGTAGACTTCGTAGCCCCGGTTGTAGTATCGCCATTGATCCACGATATTGTCGGCGTTGGTATCGCGAAAACGGCGGAGAATCTGACCTTCAGGCCCAAACACGACCCATCCGGAAGATTTTCCTTCCCGCTCTACTTCAACCTTGCATTTATCGTAGTCGGCTTTGTCGACCAACTCGTAATCAACATCTTTTTGTACTGGTCGAAATCTGAGTGCCAACTCCACAGAGGGAGAATCGTCGGCCCGGATGACGCTATTCGACAGCCCTGAAATGATGCAGCAAGCAAACCCAACCCTCCTGATCCACTTGTGAATTCTGTGCCTGCTGGTGAAAAAACTGCTTACTGAACCCATCAATCATTCCTTCGCAGAAGATATTGCCGCATGTCCGTGATATATTGGTGCTGAACTTTTTCCTGAACCGGATCACGGCTCTTTCCTTACCGTCTGGATACCAGCCCTGGAGATATCTTAATCAAAAATACCCGGGCAGGTCACGATCAGTTTTGGAAGATTACTGTTGTACAGTCGGCGGAGGCGTGCTACACTATCGCATCGGCGGTTATTGATGTCATTTGAATCGTTAATGCGTATGATGTGTTTCCGGGCAGGGAAGCTGCTACCGGGCAGGGAGGCTGTCACCTTCTCTTTCGCCCGATTGACGAGAAATGAAATCTCAGCTACTGGAACAGTTTGGATTGAGCAAGTCTTTTGTTCGGTCGTTACAGTATGCTCCCTGGCCCACGCTGATTCTGGATCGGGAATATCGGTTGGTTTTTATCAACCCTTCTGCACGCGATTTGTTTGATTCCGGGATGGAACTGTCGCAGGAAATGTTCCTTCATGAATTGATTGCAGACGAGTCTGTTCCCTGCCTGGAGCAATTTCTGGATTGCTGTTTTGCTGCCGCACCACATCAGAAGCTGACATTCCCTTTCCCCTGTTATCTTTCCGGCGAGGCGGAGAACCGGAGGAAGGTTGAAATTCAGGCAGAAGTTCTGCAGGACCACGAAGAGCAGTCATTGGTGTTGTATCTGTATGATTTATCCCAGGGCTCTCGAACCGGGCAAGCCGTCCTGGAACGCGACCAGTGGTACCGAAGTATTCTGGACAACACCGGAGCAGTCATTTACATCAAGGATACGCAGGGACGGTATCAGTTTATCAATCGTCTTTTCGAAGAAACATTTCATATTTCCCACGATGAAATTGACGGCAAAACAGACTACGACCTGTTTCCTGAAGAAACGGCCGATTCTCTCAGACGCATCGATGAATATGTTTGCCAGAGCGGCAAAACGGAACGAGTGCAGGAAACCGTGCCGCACGAAGATGGTCTGCACCACTACATTTCGGTCAAGTTTCCCCTGTATAACGTACAGCAGGAAATAACCGGGATAGCGGGCATCTCAACCGATATCACCGAACAGATTCGTGCCCAGCAGGAGTTGAAGGCGGCTCAGGCAGTACAGAAATTATTGTATCCGGAATCGGCCCCACAAGTAGATGGTTACGATATTGCAGGACGGGTTTGTCCTGCGGAAAAAGTTTCAGGAGACTATTACGATTACATCTGGCTTTCGCCCGATCGGCTTGTTGTCGCTGTTGGGGATGTCAGCGGGCACGGTCTTGGTCCCGCGTTGGAAATGGTGGAAACCCGATCGTATCTCCGCGCGATTCTGCGAACGGAAGTCCGTCTCGATGTTGTGATGGAGTGTCTCAACGAATTCCTTTATCGGGATTTGAGGGATTCAGCATTCGTGACCCTCTTTCTTGCAGAGATCGATCTGAAAACGGATAGTTTCAAATATGTCGGAGCGGGCCATCAGGCAGAACTGTTGAAACGGGATGGTTCCTGTATTCGCCTGAAAAGCACCGGGCTGATGCTTGGTATCGATTCCCACGTCAAGTACAGCTGTTCGGCCTGCTATCTACTCCAACCAGAGGATCTGCTCCTGATATCTACTGACGGGATTACCGAAGCGCTCTCCCCGGAAAGGGAGATGTTCGGTCATGACCGGAAAGCAAAACTGCTGCTGCAACATCGCCATCAGACCGCCCGGGAAATCATCAACGAATTGATCAACCAGGCGGGCCTTTTCACGGGAGCGGTTCAACAGGCCGACGACATGACCGCAGTCTGTGTTAAAAAAAGCTCCGATGATTCAGATCGCGGCCAATTTTAAGACCAACAGGAGGCCTACAATTGGAATAATTCGACCAGGCGATCTATCCAGTCTGTCGCTCTTAAACCGAGCAGGCAATACGTCGCGTCAAACTCCTATTGCCCAACAGGCTGTTGCAGATGACCTGAATTTGCCTTCTAACAGAACAAACCTCGCATGAGCAGTAATTCGATCAATTTTTCGACCGATATCAGTGATATTCCCGCTGCCAGTTTCGTTTTGACAAACGGAGAAAAACGAAATAGCAACCGGGAGTGATCGTATCACCGCCTGAACTGTGGTGTCAGGGACGCAGTCTCCTGTTTTCAATAACTCCAAATGTATTCATCTGTACTATTAACAGTTAAAGTTTACGAACGGTGCGAAAACATTTGAAAATCCCATTTTGGTTACGGCGGTCAGAACAGACCAGCTGTGCCGGGATCAGTTCAGGAACCAATTTGAGCCCGACCGGAGATTGTCTTCCGCTTCGATGGATTTCGGTGGATGTTGTATTTGGGAAACATATCAGCAAAATCTAAAGGGGATCGCAAAAAACGGCCACACACGGGAAACAGGCTCTTGAATACGCCGATATCTGTCGTATCATTGCAGGAAGGTACATGTTGCGTTTGAAAAAGCGGCGTGGGAACGTTTCCATCCTTGATCGTTTCCGACCACTTGAGGGGAGTTTCTGGGGCCGGCGGTGGGAGATTTCGCACGGTAGGCAAACTTTTGCAGATATCAATGGAGACAGACCGGTTTATGCCGGCAGTTGTCACCCCGGAATAAAAAATTGTTCACTGAAAATTGTTCGCAGTTTGCGAGACAGACAAAGAGGTTGATTGTAGATCATCAAGTTCGATGCGAACTCCCGTTCATTTTCACTTAGGTTTCGGAGTTGAATTCCGCCATGGCAAGTAAGTATCTCAATCTTGAAGAAGCAGCCGCACGCCTTTCCATTTCTGTTGAAGAACTGAATCGTCGACGGGAGCAGAACGAAATCCGTGCTTTTGCTGATCGCGGAACATGGAAATTTCGCAGTGACGATGTCGAGGAACTTGCGAGAACATTGGAGCCGGATTCCTCCGTCGATTTTGGCGTGATGGGTGATGAGGGTGTCCTTGGCGATATTCCCAGTGCCTTCAACGAAGACTCCAAAATAAATTTCGACGAATCTGTTGGCGAACAGCCGACCATCATCAGCAAAAATTCTCCTGGTACTCCTCCCAGTTCTGACAGCGATGTCCGTCTGGTTGTCGATCCAATCCTGGAATCGGACGGTGGCCCCATGCCTCCTTCTTCCGATGCGGAAAAAGATAGTGATGTCCGTTTCGTTGATGAGGAACTGGCCAACGTCACGCCGACACCTGTGCGAATCAGTGAAGAAGATAGCCAAAACAAGATTGCAGAGGCAGATGACGAACTGGGCAGCATTTCTGATAGTGATGTCCGACTTGCTCCGGCAGATTCCGATGTCTCGATCGATTCCGACATCATCGTTCCTGACAATCTGGAAGAGACGATCGCCATGACTCCCTCTTCCGATGAAGACAGCGACAGTGATGTCACGTTGCTCGGGGCGACACCCGATCCGGATTTGAGCGATATCCGCTTGGAAGAAATGGGTGGTACTGACAGTGATATCACACTGATGCCTCCCGATGATGACAGTTCCATTCGGTTGGAAGAACATCCTGACGACGATCAATCCGTACTGAGCGACGTTGTGACTGATCCTGCCAGCGGTCTTTCATTTTCCTCTGGTGATAGTGGAATTTCGCTGGACCTGTCCGTTGATAGCGGGATCAACCTCGAATCTGATGACGACGACGATTCAATTACCCTGGCCTCTGAAAGTGGAATTTCCCTTGTCCCGGACAGCGGTCTCGGACTGTCGCTGGATGAAGATTCCTCTGACCAGGACGATTCGCTGACGTTGGCAGATGGGAACGATGTCGGCGGCGCGACCATCCCGATGCTGGATGTGAGTGACGAAGATGACGAAAACGATACAGCCTTCGATATGCCCCTGCTTGAAGACAGCGGGGAAATGATCACTGAAGATGATGATTCGACCGGCGTGGTCATGTTCGATGATGAGTCTGACGAACAGACAATGGAATTTGATTCGTCAGATATGGATTCCAGCGACGAGTTCGTTGATTTCGATGATGACAGCTACGATGAACTGAGCGATGCGGAATTGGATGTCTCGGATGATCTTCTGGATGACGACGATATCCTCGAAGCGGATGACGACAGCTTTGAAGACGATTTCGAATCTGGCGAAAGTGTTCCTGCGCTGGCCATTCCGGGAGGGATACGGGGAGGAGCCGCTGCCGTCGCTGCGGAATGGGACATGCTTTCATTTAGCCTGGTGCTGCTTTCAACCGGCTTCATGGGGATT
>JALWSL010000440.1 GCA_027080405.1 Planctomycetaceae bacterium | reverse complement strand
GCGCTGGACCCTGCCGATCTGGCTGTACGTGAGCGCGACCGGGGTGTTGATCTACCTGTTGCTGTACGTGTGGTTCCCGCCGCCCGGCGCCACCGGCTGAGCGCCGAAGCAACGGCGGTGCGACTCACCGCGCGGCGTCGTCGGCCGCGATGTCGGTACGGAACACCATGCCGTCGAAGCGAATCTCTCGCGCGGCTTCGTAGGCGCGCTCGCGCGCCTGCGCACGGCTGTCGCCGCACGGGCCTGAGGGCCGTGAGCGGGAGAGGGATGCACGGGCAGGTGGTCGGGGCGGGGACCGAGATCTGGTCCGCTCGCTTAATGTCTTTCCGGAACTGTTTCATTGTTCGGGCTTTGCAGTATTCGATTCAGCAACGGCCGACGGCAAGTTGTATCATGGCCGCGTACTCGATTACATGACAACGATCGGCTTGCAGGATTCCTGTGTCACGTTCATTGTGGCTCCCAAGGGGAAATACTCTTTCGCCAACGTTGGCTATGGCGGTTTTATCGGTTCGGTCAGTGGCATGAACGCGGAAGGGATTTCACTGGGGGAAATGGGCGGCAAAGGAGAAGGGTTGTGGGATGGCGTCCCGATGGCAACCTTGATGAGACGAGCGCTCGAGGAATGCAACACACTTGATGAAGTGAAAAATCTGTGGACGAAAAGTCCACGAACCTGCGAGTATTACTATGTCTTTTCCGATGGCAAAAACAATCAGGCAGTCGGTGTGGCCGCGACGCCCCAAAGCATCGAGTTCATTCTTCCGGGGCAATCTCATGAACGCCTTGGAGAGGGGATTGCTGACGCCGTTGTTCTTTCAGCAGGAAGCCGACTTGAAAAACTGAGAGAACGGGTCAAGGAAAAGCATGGAAAGATTGATGCAGAAACCGCCATGTGGTTGATGAGCCGTCCGGTCGCGATGCAATCGAACCTGCACAATGTCCTGTTCATTCCAGCGGATGGGGTGATGTATGTTGCCAACGCAGATCACAAACACCCCGCTGCGGAAAGACCGTATGTAAAAATCAATCTACGGGAGTTGCTGCAGGAAATGAACGCTGCGAAAGTTGCTCAAAAGTAATCGGTTTGAGCAAATCTCACCCGAACACGACCGGTTCAAACAGATGGTTCAAACAACATCACCGCGAATAAAACCAGGTCGCGAATAAAACTGGAACCTGAGATTTTGCAGGACAATAGGCAATTGCCCAACAAGGCCGTAATTCCGTTGTCAAACTGATCGCGTGCCAATCGAACGTGCTGTGTCAATCTGTCTCAGTAAATCAGGTATTGTTCCCGGCGGGACTGAAAATCCTGCAGATCGTTTTTGTAATTGGCTCGAATGACCTCAACCGGTGTACCGGCCTGTAGTGCCTCGAAAGTTTTTTGGTGGGAAAGAAGTCGGTTGAGTGATTTCGTTTCCCACGCGTCGGGATACATCAACCGTAACGTGCGAGCCAGTTCCAGTCCCAATTTCAACGGATGGAACGATTTTCGATTCGTGATAATAAAGTTGACGCCGCCACACTGCTCGTTTTTGAATTTGCTTGATTCCGGCGTAAAGCGAATCGGCACAAAGCGAATTCCATCCAGATCGGCTGCGTTCAAATTGCGGGCAAGTTGCACGCCATCAATATACGGAGCGCCAATTATTTCAAAAGGTGTGTCGGTGCCCCGTCCGACCGAAAGATTGGTCGTTTCCAGCAGTCCTACTCCGGGATAAAGCAGAGCCTGTGTCAGAGATCGCATATTCGGAGATGGGTTGATCCAGGGGAGTCCTGTTGCATCGAAGAACCTGCTTCGGTTCCAACCTTCCATTTCGATAATTTCCAGATCGAGATGCAACTTCAATTCGGCGCAGAACATTTTCGCCAACTCGCCCGCGGTCATCCCGTGACGCACCGCAATACGATGATAACCAACAAAAGATTCGCTCCCCGCATCCAGCACCGGCCCTTGCACATCGATTCCGTTTATCGGATTCGGACGGTCCAGGATGACAACGCGAATCCCATGTTTCGCAGCCGCCTTCATCGCGTTTCCCATCGTAGAAATATACGTGTAAAACCGTGTGCCGATATCCTGTATATCGAAAACGAGCGTATCAATCCCGTTCAACATTTCATCGGTCGGCATGCGTGTTTTTCCGTAAAGGCTGTAAATTTTCAAACCGGTACCGGAGTCGCGGGCATCGTTGATTTTTGCGACATCGAGCTTCCCTTCAAACCCATGTTCCGGGCTGAATAACGCAACCAGTTGCACATTTTTCGCTTCGTTCAGAAGCTGTACCGTACTGCGCCATTGACGGTTGATGCCGGTGTGATTGGTAATCAGTCCGACACGCTGTCCGTCCAACTGTTTGAATTGATCACGTTGAAGAACATCGATCCCGGTCAGCGTTTCGCATTGTTTGGGATGACTGGAATGGGGAGGCTGCCTCTGCGTCACCTGTGCAAAAGCTGTTGAAGCTGACAGGCACAGGATAATTGCAGTAATGATTATTCGGCAGGATACAGCATTAAAATTCATCAGACTGAGCACTCTCTGGAAAAATGGAAGACGCAAGATAACCGATTGCAAAAGTGGTAGCTGCACCAATAATGGAGTACCAGGGCCAAGCAATTTGTGTCATGAACTTCACTGCGAGAAGAAGCCCGACACCTGCCATCAGACCAACCAGCGCGCCTCGTTGTTCGACCCGTTTGGTAAACACACCGAGTGAAAAGATGCCGAGCAGAATACCCGCGGTAAAACCCGCAATCGCCAATGCATCGCCAATCACGCTACGGGAGAGATAACTGGCAGCGATGCCGACAACAATCTGTATAATGCCAAACAGAACCGTCATCACCCGACTGACCCGCAGCAGGTGCAGTGCTGTCGGTTCCGTTTTCAACGCAGGGCAATACAGATCATTCACCGCAGCGGAAGCCGACGAGTTCAATGAACTGGAAAGGGTCGACATCGCTGCCGAGAAGACCGCTGCGAGTGTCAGACCGACCAGCCCGACCGGAAGATGATCGACAATAAACGCGGCAAAGACCTCGTCGTTTCGTTCGAATACTGTTTCAGGGGAAACGGTTGCGTAATAGCAGGAAAGCCCGATTCCGAGAAGCAGAAACAGGGCGAATTGAACGAATACGACAAAACCGCTGGCGATGATCGCTCGTCGGGCATCTGCTTCGCAGCGACTGCTCAAATAGCGCTGCACCATCATTTGATCGGTTCCATGTGTTCCCAGCGAGAGGGCCGCCCCGCCGAATATCCCTGCCCAGAAAGTGAACGGTTTTGTGTAATCGAAACTGAAATCAAACAGGCGTAATTTATTGTGTGTTTGTGCATAACTTTCCAGTTCCTGCCAGCCGCCGGGAAGCAGTTGGACGATAACCACCCCCGCTGCTACTCCCCCCAGCATATAAACGACAAACTGGATGCAATCATTCCAGACGACCGCTTTCATCCCCCCGAAAAACGTGTAGATGATTGTCGCGATTCCAATCAGAACAATACACAACGCCAAATCCAGCCCGATCACTTTTTCCAGCACGATCGCTGTCAGAAAAAGCCGTAACCCATCTCCCAGATTACGGGCGACAAGAAACAGGATCGATGCCGTCTTCTGGGTTGCTCCGCCGAATCGCCTGTCAAGAACTTCATAAGCGGTAAACATCTTCCCGCTGAAATAGTGGGGCAACAGCACGACGGTAACGATAATCCGCCCGATAATAAAACCGAACGTCAGTTGCAGAAATCGTAAATCGCCCCCGGCTGCAAACGCGATACCGGGCACACTGAGAAAGGTCGCGGTACTCGTTTCAGTTGCGACAATCGATCCGAGAATCGCCCACCAGGGCAGATCACGCCCGCCCAGAAGATAATCCGATAAATCCTTCTGCTCTTGCCCGATCCACAAACCAAACAGAACCACCGCAACAAGGTAAGCCAGGACGATAACCAGATCGACAGTCGGAATGGCCAGTTCAAACAAAACAAAACTCCCCAAATCGGTTGCTCGACCGCGCTGGTTAAAACAGGCAGGGGCATCACTCCCTCGGCTCGCTTATCGGCTTAATCTGCGTCAACTGTATCCTGCGTATCAATTTCGAGTGGTCCTTTGATTTCTTCCATCTCCACCGCAGGAAGTGTCAGAACTTTGATCAAACAGAACGTGACCATGCAAAGCACCGTTCCTATCGAAACGATCATCATTGCCCAACCGGCTGGTTCCATGAAAAAATCTCCTGTGAAGTTAAATTTTTGAAGCCGTAGAAACGGTACGGCCCGCCATGCAAACCAGGACTGACCCGGCACGACTGGTTCAGCCTCATAGCCGTAACCAAACTGATATTCTTCCAAAATTTGCGAGCCGTTCGCAAACTTCCACCGTTAGTAATACAAAAGATTTCCTGTATACGTCATGATGACCGGCACCGGACAGCCGCACACAGGTCATTTACCGTCATTTACCGGTTATCCTGCACTGAAATCTCTTCTTCTGAAAACACCTGATCGAACCGTCCCTCTTTTTCCCAGCGAATCCCTGCGATATGCACCAACAGTAACAGGAAACCGAACAGCAACAAAATGAACATGACGGACATTTTTGCGACCGGATTTTCCTGAAGAGAGGCGATGTAATCCGAGGCATTATACACACAGAACAGAAAGAAAATTCCTGCAAGGAACAGAGGGGTAACGAACTTCAAAACAACCTGCACTGCGAAGGGGATGCGTATGTGCGCTCCTTCATGCAGTTCTTTTTCCCCCTTTTCGATACCCAGCACCCAACCATAGAGGATCGCCTGAATCATCGCGAGAATGAAAATTGCAACCGTTCCAACCCAAAAGTCCATCGTGTCGAGAGCTTTCATCTCCTTTGAAAAATAGACGACAAATCCTGCCCCCATCATCGAAATCATTCCAAGAATGGTCGCAGAGGCATGACGTTTCATGTCA
>JALWSL010000439.1:4307-18272 GCA_027080405.1 Planctomycetaceae bacterium | reverse complement strand
GGGCTGCACCGTCCATTTTGCGGATAATAAATACGATCACGGCCCGATCATTTTGCAACGGACGGTTCCGGTTTACGGGGACGATACGCCAGAATCAATCGCCAAAAAAGTGTTTGCCCAGGAGTGCATTGCCTATCCGGAAGCGGTTCGGCTTTATGCGCAAGGAAAACTTTCCATTCAGGAAGGACGCGTCTGGATTGCCGGCGAATCCGACTGAACGCGATAGAGCTTACCGCCCCGTCAATGCTCGCCAGTTTCAGGAACCGACAACCGGGTTGCTCAGCGTCCCCAGTTTTTCGATCGTGACATCAACCTGGTCTCCCGGTTTGAGAAAGACCTGTGGAGTACGGGCAACGCCGACGCCGGGGGGAGTTCCAGTGAAAATGAGGTCGCCCGGCTGGAGTGTCATCAACTGTGTCAAATGGGCGATAATGCGTTCGATACCGAAAATCAGATCTGACGTTGAACTATCCTGCATGGTTTCGCCATTGAGGGTCAGGGAAATTGCCAACTGATGGGGGTTTCCCACTTCATCACTGGTGACCAGATAAGGGCCAATCGGAGCAAACGTGTCGGGGGTTTTTCCCAGCATCCATTGTCCGCCTGGTCGTCCTTTTTGCCAATCGCGGGCGGAGACATCATTACCAACGGTATAGCTGGCGACATAATCGAGAGCGTTCTGTTCAGAGACATTTTTCGCCGGTTTTCCGATGACCACGACCAGTTCCGCCTCGTAGTCAACTTCCTGCGAAACGGATGGCAGTACGACAGGAGAACCTGGCCCGCCAATCGTGTTGGCGTATTTTCCGAAGCAGACCGGTTCACTCGGTATTTCCGAATTTGTCTCGCGGGCATGTTCCCGGTAGTTCAAGCCGATACAGAGAACTTTTTCCGGAGCGGCAATTGGCGCTTGCAACTGACCAGAAATAAACACCTCTTTCTCCAGCCCGGCTTTCATTGCTGCTTCGGCCTGTTGAAGTCCCCCCGGTTGTTTCAGGATATCGTGAAGCGAACCGGGCAGGTCGCCATCGACAGCACATAAATCGACAAAACGAATCTCGTTATCCCGTTCATCGACTCCCGCCGGTTTGAGGCCCGTTTCCGTTTGTAACATCGCAAGTTTCATGGTCTTGTTCTCTCCGGTTGAAGTCCGCTTAAAGCCGGGGGATCGATTGACCGGGAAGCATCAATTTCAGCTGTCCCGTATTCTCTTTCATTCTGTTCAAAATCACTCGAGGGAAACAATAGGCAGATTCGCAGCAAATTCGCTGTCAATTGCACATAAATTGTGCAGATCGTCGCATCGGAAAAACCCCGGTGTGCCCGCTTCTATTTTGGCCGAGACAAGATCGGGGTAAAAAACTTACCGTGATAAAATGCTGCACAAACCGAGGCAGCCGGACGTGCCAAGATGCAACGAAACAGCTATCAGGGGTGTGCGACCGATGCGATCGGTCTGCCTGATGATTTACCACTTGATCGGGGCATCGGGAGGAGGGCCTCCCATAATGTGATAGCCGGCGTCAACATGCAGGTTTTCTCCCGATATGCCACTGGCCGCATCGCTTAACAGGAAGGCTCCTGCCTTCCCGACTTCTGCCGGCGTGATATTGCGACGCAGGGGAGAAAAGTGATTGTACAGCTTGACCATCAGGTCAAATTCTCCAACCGCGGAAGAACTGAGCGTTTTCAAAGGCCCTGCACTCAACGCGTTGACACGGAAGCCTTCTGTTCCCAAATCATAAGCCAGATATTCCACAGCCTGTTCCAGGGCAGATTTGCAAACCCCCATCAGGTTGTAACCGGGCATCACTTTCTCACCCCCCAGATAGGTCAGTGTGAGAATATTCCCTCCCGGTGCCAGGATTTGGCGGGCTCGATTGGCCAACGAGATCAGGCTGTAGCAGCTGATTTCCATTGCCATTTTGAAGCCTTCTCTGGAAACGTCCCTGACGGGACACTTCAAATCTTCCATCGGTGCATAGGCGATCGAGTGCAGCACGAAATCGATCTCGCCAAATTCTTCTTTCGCTTTTGCGAAAACGGCATCGAGATGATCATCGTTCTGGACATCGCAGGGCATACAGAAAACTGCGAAGTCGTCAACAAGTTTGCGGAGCCTGCGTTCCATGCGTGGTCGCGACGGTTCCTTGTCGGGAAGGTGAGTGAATGCCATCTCGGCCCCTTCCGCTCTCAACTCCTGTGTGATGGCCCAGGCGATGCTGTAGTCGTTGGCAATGCCAAAGACCAACCCCTTTTTGCCGGTAAACAGCCCCATAATTCAATCTCCCGATTCTTCTAAAAACCGATCTTCAAGCCCCTGCACCGCTCGTGAAATCCCATCTCTGCCAGACAGACTGCGATTTTCTCCACAGAAACAGTATCCCACAGAAACAATATATTGACACACCTTGCTAATGGTACACGCTGGCTCTCTCATTTCGCCCCAGAGTATCTTTCTTCGACCTTTCATTCAACCCGCCCGGAATGACCAAATGATTAATTGGCAATCCCGGAAAATCATCGCCAGCGAAACGGATAGACGCTGTCCGCCAGAAGTTTCTCCCGGCATGATTGAACATTTATGATAAAGCGGCCATGATACGGCGAAGCAGTCGACGGGGCGGCGTAGAGAGCGGCACGATGCGATTGGTAGTTGCGCTTCCCGCTTTTACCTCTCATGTGAAGCATACCGATGCAGGCGCATTCTCGAACCGAGTTCTGTTTCTGTCCAGGAATTCTGAATAAATACAATCTGAATAAATACAAAGAGGAAACCGATTTTATGCTGGCGCACATTGTCTATTTCACATTGAAAGAGAACACGGAACAGGCGAAACAGAAGTTGGTGGATCAGTGCCATCGTTACCTGAAAGAACACCCGGGCGTTCTTTTTTTCGCCGCGGGAACGGTCGGCGAAGAATTTCAGCGCCCCGTCAATGATCGCGATTACGATGTCTCGTTGCATGTCTATTTCGAGGATAAACAGGCACACGACGCCTACCAGTCAAATGACGACCATCTGACATTCATCGCACAAAACAAGGAGAACTGGGAAAAGGTACGCGTGTTCGATTCCTACGTCACCAGTTGAATGTGCTCTCAGGTGAAAGCGAATGAGCCATGCTTTGATCTGTCCTGCTCTCCGGTTCTTCATCGCCCCTTTTGCTATTGCAAATGACTGAAGGCTCGCAGCCTGTTGGGGCGGCACAAATTGGAGAACGGTGCACATTGATAAACGGTGCTGGTCGGTGGCGCTTTCTTGGTTGCCCTGGTCAGAGTTGGTTGCGCTGTCAGGGGCCTCACAGCTTGTAGGAAAGCAGGTACACGAGCAGGAGAACGCCCAGCATGAAGACAATGATCTGCATGAACAGACGAAAAGATTTTTTGAGAATCGCTGTCGGTTCTTCGTAGCGGGTTGCACTGTAAACGAGTGAAATGGCAGCAGTCAGCGGAAACATGTAGTACAGAATCGGCAATTGGGCCAGCGTGACCATTGGTAAAAAGAGGGAATTCATGCCTGACCTTTCGCATCTGGTGGTGTCTGTTTCTGCCCGGTCTGATGATCCGCCGTTTCAGAAGAGGGGGGTGAATTTTCGCCATCGTTTTTGGCTGTTTGAGGTTTGTAGCCATAGGCAGGCCCTTCGTAAGCATCCCAGATCACAAGGATGTTCAACAGTCCCGCCATCCAGGTAAAGACCATCGCCAGTTCCCAGCGTTTGCCCAATCGGGCGTTCATGTCCTGCAATTGCTGATCCTGCAGAGGCACCTGATACCAGTTGTAAAACGGTCTGGGGATGGTTCCCTGCAGGGAACTTCCCAATCCTTCGGGGCCTTCAACGACTTTCGCCACCTCAAGCGAGACATACCGCTTCGGGTCTGCGGAAATTTTTCTCCCCAGTGAACGGCCGCTGTTGAAGTTGCTTTCACGCAATTCCAGATCGATCTTTTCGCCAGAAGGCTGCAGGATCCCCTGAAATCGGCCTTCGATTTCCGGGCCTCTCAACCCGGGAACCTGTTTCAGATTGATTGAACCAATCACCTTCTGAGGTAACCCCTCTTCACTCCCGAGCAGGACTCCCTCGAATTGTTCATCCACGGGAGCATCCAGTTCGTTTGTATTGTCGGGAGAATCGAATCGCTTCGTCTGAACAATGGCGGGAAGGGCAGGCAGACCGACCAGGAATTGGGAAATATACCCGTAATTGCGAAACCGTCTGACTGCCCCATCCTGGTTTTCCATCCGATCCGGGTTGATTTCATAATAGCAATAAACCGGCCGTCCCTCTCCCATTTGAACGCCACAAAAGAACATTCCCAGAATACAGAGAGCGAACAAAGCCCCCTTGAAGACCCGCCCCTGGTACATTTGTCCCAAGCCGGGAAGAAGCCAGCTCAAAAAAGCCGCCAGCCCCGGATTTTTCAAATGGAACAGATCACTGTTCTCGGAGGGTGTCATATTGTTTTTCCTGTGAGGCATTGATTTTCCCGGCAAAATTGGAATGTCATTGTCACGTTATGTTGGTATGCGGTTGGAAACAGCGGGAACGAAATTGAAAGTACTGACTGCTGCCGAAAACCACAGCGGATTGTAGGAAGATAGTCGCAAGATTAAAACAGAGAAAACGCCCAGCCCGGCTGATCTGTTCTGGCCACCGTAACCAAAATGGGATTTTCAAAAGTTTTCGCACCGTCGTTAACTTTAACCGTTGGTGGTACAGAGGTCGTTTTCACTGCAATTACGCCATTTTCAGGTCTTTCGTTTGGTCGCCGCCCGGATATTACCAAAAAAATCCCGTGTCTGTCGATATTTGAACGATAAACACCAGCTTTGTGAAGTTTCCCAAAGAACATGCACGCCGTCGTTCACGTCTGGTTTGCGTTTGATTTACGCCTGATTCTGATCACCGGCTTCGGTCGTCATATCGGAATGACTCTGTCTGGAGAAAGCGGATTCTCCTTTTTCTGGCATGATCGGGTTCCCGTCCTGATCAATCGGAACCATGCGCGATTCCGCAATCATGGTACCATCGAGATAACATCGTAAAACATGGCGGTTGCGGACCCGGAATGAGCCATTGACGGTTTTGATGTCGCTGGTCAATAGCTGGACGCGTACAATTTTCCCGGCTCCCAAAGGTGTTTTGGCACTCAGGTTTGACTGAGACTTCAAATACCATCCCGCCAAAGCATCCGGGAGATCGTTTCGAGTAATCCAGGCGAAGATGACAAGGGCAACAGAAAAGATGATCGCGAACACGGCATTGTAACTGGCAACGAGAACGACCAGCGCCAGCACGGTGGTAACAATCATGACCGAACGACGTTGAGAAGCCGGGATGACCGCGATGACCGCCGCTGTCAAGGCGAACCAGCCGAGGAGAATAATGGCAGCCAGGCCAACCAACGGAATCAACCAGCCCCAAACATCGGATATCGCGTTGCTCGTATCCGGCCAACTCCAGATTTCTGCGGCGATCATAAAGACAGGCAGAAAGACAATCAGATAGACAAGAAGACCGACCAGTCTGGCGATCGTATCGGCAAATGCTTCCGTTTTTTCTGCCCCCGCACTGTCTGGTGCAGCGCTGGTGCGACTCTCCTGTTCGGTTTTGCTTGCAGAATGAACAGACGGTGCTTCGTCGGATTCAGTGTCAGATTCACTCAGACTCTCGCCTTGAACGGGCGAGGTCTCCCGAGCCGGGGCGTGTTGATGCGCTTCTTCTTTTATCGGAGCAGATACATTCATTTCGGCAGTGTCGTTGTGGTGAGGGCTCCCTGTTTTTTCCTGCACTTCATCCAGTTCATTTCCAGCACCGTCCAGCTCGATAGAACGGGGAGTGTGAGGACAAAACAATTCAAGCTGCCTGCGAACGGTTTGATTGTTGAAGATGGAAAGGACTGCCCCCGCAACGACTTTGGCAATTCCCAGGGCGACCAGAATGGTCAACAGCAGCATCCACACCTGTCCACACAGATACATCATCTGTTCTATGAATGGGTGGGAATAGCCGTGGTACTGGGCATATCCCCATATCAGCAGTATCATCACGGTTGCAGAACCGGCCCAACTGACAATCGTTGTGGCGTCCCACTCAGCCCTGTTCCACTGACCGGCTTCCTTCCCGCTCGCTGCTGGTTTCCAGGGGGGAGTGAACAGGTCGTCAAAACGACGCTTGCGGAGAAGGGCATCGATCAGTCTTCCCGCGACAAATGAAATGACCAACGCCAAAAGCAAAGCGATGAGTAACGATGTCCCTCCCATCGGCAACTGACTCCATTGAGCCGACTGCTCTGGTGCGGCAGGAGCAGCGGGGTTATCAGCGGCAAGGATGATCAAAAAAGCAGGCAATGCGTTCTATCCTGAAAAACAACAGCAGATCAAAATTTCTGCGGCGCTACCGACAGCCATTTTATCGCTTTTTGTCTATTTTCCAAAGTCTCTTTCCGGTTACGGTTGCTGAAATGATCCAATCGTGCTGGGCGTTCTTCTTCTCTTCGCTTGATATTGTTGATATTACACTTCAGTTGTCTATTGCACCGCATCTCTATTGCACCGCAGGGCGAAACAGAAAGCAAGGACCGGTTCACCATTACCCGGATTATTTTTCTGAACTGGATTATTTTTCCGAGCCGGCTCTGATCAGTTCCGGCTTGTTGACAATATTCACCAGAACAAAACTGAGCAGCATCAGCAGATACCAGGCTACCAACTTGGAGAAAGGAACCATTTCCCAGGATCCATGTTGTGACGGATAGACCCATATTCTGCAATACGTGGCAATATTTTCTGCGAACCAGATAAACAGGGCGACCAGCAGGCATCCAATCAACAGCGGCATTCGGCGGTGTTCCCGGTCCATACGAAAATGAACCCAACTTGTTCCGAACAGTATAACCGAACCGATTAACAGGGGCGTTCTGGCGTCGTAGAAAAAATGGTGTGTGAAGAAATTGACATAGATGGCAATTACAAACAGGATCGCCCATTTCTGTGGCGGGTAGTAGTTGTATCGGAATTCGAACAGGCGAGAGACTCTCGCCAGATAACTTCCCACTGCCGAGTACATGAACCCGGCAAACAGGGGCACATTACCGATACCGATGCGGAAATCACCGGGATAACTCCACGACTGGATCGCATCGGACGTTTTGAATAGTTCCATTCCTGTGGCGACCACGTGAAAGACCAGAATGACGACCGCTTCGCGAAGTTTTTCCAATCGAAAAAGCAGGAGCGAGATCTGAAAACCAATTGCACACAGTAACAGGAAATCGTAACGGTACAGATACTCCCCGATCGGATACCAGTATTCCGTTATCAAAATGATCAGCAACAAAAAACCGCCAAACAATGATGCAGACGCCTGCTTCAAGCCAAACAGCCAAAACTCCCACAAAAAAGTTTTGAATGGTTTCACGGAAATCTCTTTCCATTACAATGCTGACGGAGATTCGCCTTTTCGAGAAGAAGCGGAAGAATGCCGCGTTCTCTCGCTCGTACCGGTTTTTGTCTGTTCCTGCCATCTCGGCACTGTCATTTATTCGTGGATTTGATATGTCTGATACCCGCCAGTTTGTTTCTCTTCACCCGGAGGACAATGTACTTGTTGCCGTGATTGCAATTCAAGGCGGGCAGGAATTGGAACACGATGGTTCAGGAATCAGGCTACAGGAGGATATTCCCGCCGGCCATAAATTCGCCTGCAAAAGAATTGCACCGGGTGATGCAATCCTGAAATTCGGTCAGATTATCGGTTTCGCCTCCAAAGAGATCGAACCGGGGCAATGGGTTCACGTGCATAATGTCACTCGGGGCGATATCGACCTGGATCATCAAATCGCGCAAGATATTCCCGAAACCGTTTACGACGAAACAATCCCCAATTTTCAGGGTTACCGGAGAGCCAACGGCAAAGCGGGAACACGAAATTATATCGCGGTGATATCGACCGTTAACTGCTCGGCTACATCCGCCCGGATGGTTGTCAACCAAATCACTCCCGATATTCTTGCCCGGTATCCGCATGTGGATGGCGTTATCGCATTGACACACGAGGCTGGTTGCGCTTTTGAATTTCAGGGGAGTGATCATGAGCAACTCAACCGGACTCTGGCCGGTTATGCGAACCATCCGAATGTTTGTGGCTACCTGGTGTTGGGACTCGGTTGCGAAACCGCTCAGGGAAGTTACCTGATTGAATCGCACAATCTTGTCCAACTCAATGCCGGGAAGGCGGGTGAGGCGGAAACGCCTTCGTTACTGTTTAATATCCAGGACCAGGGAGGAGTTGCGAAGACGGTCAAGCGGGCATTGGAAGTGATACCGGATTTGCTGCAACAGGCGAATCAGTGTCGACGGGAACCGATTCCGATATCGGAGCTGATTGTCGCAACCGAATGTGGCGGCAGCGATGGATATAGCGGCATCACTGCCAATCCAGCCATCGGTTACGCCAGTGATCGGATTGTCCGATCGAGAGGAACCGTCATTCTTTCCGAAGTTCCCGAGATTTATGGTGGTGAACACCTTTTGACCCGTCGAGCGGTTTCCGTCGAAGTGGGCGAAAAACTGCTTGAGCGGATCAGGTGGTGGGAAGATTATGCCCAAAAATTCAATCAGCAAATCGACAACAACCCTTCCGTTGGAAATAAAAGGGGCGGATTGACAACAATCTACGAAAAAAGTCTCGGTGCGATTTCCAAGGCGGGAACAACCGCCCTGTGCGATGTTTACACCTATGCTGAACCTGTCACACAAAAAGGCCTGGTCGTGATGGATACTCCCGGATACGATCCGGCCAGCGTAACCGGAATGATCGCAGGCGGCGCAACTGTCTCACTCTTTTCAACAGGGCGAGGGAGTTGCTATGGGAGCAAACCGACTCCCACCATCAAAATCTGTTCAAATACCGCGACCTTCGAGAGACTTCAGGATGACATGGATGTCAATGCAGGAGAAGTGCTCAGACAGGGAGGATTAAAGAAGACGGGAGAGGAGATTTTCCAGATGATCATCGATGTGGCATCTGGAAAACAGACAAAAAGTGAACAACAGGACATAGGTGATGAGGAATTCTGCCCTTGGTCACCCGGCCCCATTTTCTAGGCGTTTTTCTGTGGTTCGACCGTCGTAATGATGCCTGATTGGCGTCACGCAATAAATCCCCTTAGGGAGAAGCAAATAGTGATACGGGTGTTCTTTGTGGTTGTAACTTGTATCTATTAAACAAGATACGCTGTGTCTGCGTGATGGGGCGGTGCGGTTGTTGGTCAGTCTCTTCCTGATCGGAGGCAGTTCTTTGCTTCGTTAGGATCGTCGCGATTACGCAAACTGCTACAAAAGGAAAACGCCAAAAATCCGCTATCTCCGGCACAATCGTTACAGCTTCACAATTTGCGGGGCCGATACTACGGCATAGGTCCAGTATTCTGCGCGGAGACCAGTATTTCATTGCGTTGAAGCGATTGCAGTTTCTGAAAAGGTAAAGATCGAACTGTCTGAGAGAAAATACCCAACCATGACTGACATTCCAAGACAAAGCGATCATGACGACTCAACAACACGTGTTTGTCAAGGACGACCTCACATGCGAGGATTTCGCCGATTTTGTGCCGGAATCGCGGTTCTATTGGTTTCCTGCTCGGCTCAGACCGTTTCTGCCCAGTACAAGCCGGGCCAGCCGCAGATTCATGCCGCTGGTGGGCTTTCGTGGCCGCCCCCACAGTTGAGTGGGCAGATGCCCTTTTATCAGGCAGGACAACCTGCCGGAGCTGTTCCATCCCCCATTGTGCCTGCGCAGTTTCAGCAGGGGGGAGCATTCGGTTCTCCAGGTCGGGCACCGATGTATGCTCCGGCCAGTCAATTGCAGCCTTATCCGGGGTTGGACCTGTTTCGTTACGGTACTCAGCGAACCACAAACGAAGGTGGCCTGTGGTACAAACAGATGCTGAATACACGCCGCGATTTCAATGCAACCGTGGAGTATCTTGTTCCGATCTACAATTCGCCCGGCGATCAGCTGTTCGGCTACGGTGGAATTTCTACCGGAATTGAGGAGACCGATCGCATTCCCGCTTTCGATATCTCAACACCACGCGACACTGATATCAACACCACTAATGGGAACAACAATAATAATAACAATAATAACAACAACAATAATAACAATAACGGTACCCAGAGTATTCTCGATACGTATTTTCCGTACCGCAGTTTTGGGAGCATGTTTGGCAACCAGGCAGGAGGTGGTGTCCGGGTCAGTCTCGGCTTTACCAACGAGGATGGCAGTGGAATGGCTGTGACAGGTTGGTATGGTGGAGAAGCGAACGACACGTTTCAGCGAGGTGGGGTTCCGCAGCGAACCTACATACCGCAGGAAGATCCGTTTGACAACACGCTAAACGGTAACGATCCTTTGTTTCTGACCGAGTTGAACGCCCTGAATGGTTCGCTTCCGATTAACGACGGAAGTGGAATTGCGGATCGCATTGCATTCGATGAGCTCTTCGAGATGCAGTTCTCCCAACAGGCTTGGGGGGCCGGCGTTCAGTTTTATCAGCCCGCTGTAATGAGAGGGAGTTGGTATACGCTCCGACCAATTCTGGGGCTGAAGTATGTTGATATCCGCGAGTCGTTCAAATTCCGTGGTTTGGACAGTGGTGCTGAGTACCAGTTCTTCAATGCAACCGATATCAATCAGAACAATAACAATAATAACAACAACAATAACAACAATGGTGCCCCCAATGTCGATGGTGGACCGGATCAGGATGAATTCAATGATGGAAACATCAATGGGAACCCTGCAGTCAATCGTCCAACAGTTGTCCCATTTCCAACTAACCCCTACGAAACCCAGATTGGAGCCGCCAATCAGGCTCGTGCGGCGGGGCCGGAATTCGGGTTTCGGGCGGATCTGGCAGGCGGAGGAGATACCAAACTCTGGTTCGTGGCAACAGCGGGCTTGACCGCAACGAAGGAAACAGTGAATCTGAACGGCTTCGGTGTCTACAACCACTTTCTCAACAACGTGGATCCCGACAACGATCCGCTGACTCCGGATGGCGGTGAGTTGGGAACGGGAGTGGGAGCGGTTCTCGATTCACAAACTGTCTTCCGTGAACAGGCCACGACAACGCATGTTTCTCCGATTCTGGATTTGACAGCCAACTTTGAAATCAGGATTTTCGAACATATCCCGCTGTTGAATCGAATTGATGTGCTCGAAGATGCCCGGTTCAAAACCAGTTACGGGTTCCTTTATGTGGGAAACATCACCCGACCACAGAATTCGATCAATTACACAACCTATCCGATCAATCCCACTATTGATCCTGACCGGAGCGGCTGGACAATGCAGAAGTGGACGTTCGGACTCGATTGGGAATACTGATGTAAGCGGGGCAGATTTCTTCCGGGCGATCCGATTCCGGGCAATCTGACAGAAATCTGCGATTTGGCCCACAAGCAAAAAAACGACTGCCGACATGACCGGGCAGTCGTTTTTTTATGTCGAATTGCCCGGCTGGCATGTTTCCGATTGCGTCCCTGTTCGCAGTGTCAGTGCTGATCCGATTCAATGAGGGACGAGTTGTAGAGATCTTCACTGAAGGCGATTTCATTCGATCCCGGTGTGGGGAGAGCCTGCTGGACACCCAAACCTTCCGCTTCCCGCAGGTCGATCAGATTGCTGTCGTCTTCAGGATCAACATTGTTTCCCTGGGAATCCTGAACACGGGCAACAATCGGCTCTGTGTAGTAATCCCGATTCCGCCGCACCACCTGGGCGACCGACCCATCAGTCAGGGTGACAAAGCTCCCGATCGGAAAGAGTGACTGGATTTTGAGTAGGGCACGGACAACTTCGGGATCGACATACCGTTCTTTCGCCTGTCGAATCAGACATTCCATCGCCGCGTATCGCATCATTGGCGGGCGATACGGTCTCGGCGAGGTCATGCCGATGAAGGCGTCCGCAATCTGCAGAATCCGTGCAAATAGATGAATACTGTTCCCTTTGCGTCCGCGTGGATATCCGGTTCCGTTAAACCGTTCATGAACCTGATACGCAATCACTGAAACAACCCGTGGCAAGGATGAGACATTTTGGAGCATTTCGAGTGAATAGATCGGGTGTTTTTTGATCTCCAACATTTGTACCTGGTTCAGCCGTTCGGTTGAGTTTCGGATTTCCTCGGGAACACGCATCATTCCCCAATCGTGAACCAGGCCCGCAATGGCCAGATTGCGGGCGTTGTCGGCATCAAGATCCATTTCTATTCCGATCGCCATCGCCAGCAGGGAAACTTCCAGTGAACGCGTTGCAATGGAATCTCCCTGAAACTGATCCATTGCAGAAGTAAGGACGTTGTCGGTATCGGTAGTCATTTCCTGCAAATACTGGGCAGCCATCGCGGCAACGACATCACCATCCATCGTTTGACCGTGTAATGCTTCACCCATCATCTGGTCAAGCGCCCGGCCATTCAATTCGTGCTGTTTCACCAACTGCTCGCGCTGTTTCTGGTCGTAACCCTTTCTCCCCAGAAACGTAATGTTGTTCTTGATGGCAGGGCCATTGTTTTTGACCGTCAGCAATCCGGATTCGACAATGGCATCGATTTTTTTGGTCAGTTCGCTGTCAAATTTCACGATCGATTCTACCTTGCCCGGATCGATCTGATTGATCGTGACGCGAGAGAGATCCTGCCGGGAAACCATCACGGAATTGTCCCCGCGATTCCTCAGCGCCTCTTTCACCTCCTGTGAAATCGTTGAACCAGCCGCCAGCAGCAGAACACCGTGATTATCGTACAGGGGGGAATTGAGTGACCGCCCGATGATCAGGTTATTCAGGGAGATGTTAACCAGATCGTCAGGTCCGTTTTCTTCAATGTTCTGATTGATTTCTTGAGCAGCACTCATTTGGAGGATCCGTTGTTTCCGTATAAAACAGTTGTGTAGATGATTGGTGGTTCGATGGCAGATGCTTTCACATGAATAATCACATTGAACCCTAGCTTTTTTCGAAACAACGGGAAGCAGTCATCAGCCCATTGAGGCATTCACCGCGCAATACTGCCGCTTTGGGGGCCGATTCTGTCGATCATGCCGAACAGGCCGATGGCGTTACTTTTGCTCACCTGGCAATTTGCTGTTTTTTTGCAACACAACCCGCACTTGCCATTTTTGTGATCTACTGTTGCGTTGGAGTAGCTTCGGGGCCCAGTCCCTCCATTCTCCCATTTTTGTCTGATTTGTTGACCTGATAGGAGTGAGCCGATGTCGGAAGTAATGGAAGCCAGTTTAACGGCTAAAATCATTAACCCCGTACTGGAAGCAACAATCGAAACGTTCGATATCATGCTTGGTTGTGCGGTGACAAGAAAAGAACTCAATCTGAAAACGCGTGAGACTCCTTTCCATGATATCACTGCAGTTATCGGACTGTCTGGTACCACTAACGGGACGATTTGTCTGAGTCTGCCCAAAGAAACCGCTTTTGAGGCGGTATTCAGAATGCTTGAAATGCGGCCCGAGGAAATTGACGAACTGGTCTGCGATGCTGTGGGAGAATTCTCCAATGTCGTTGGGGGAACAGCCAAGGATAAAATCAAAGACCCGGACATGCACCTTGGGCTTCCCAATGTCATTTATGGTGAAAATCATCATGTCGAATTTCCGACACAGGCTCATCCGATGTACGTGAAATACGATTCCGATATCGGGCCTTTCATGGTTCTGTTTGGCTTTGTCGCCAGTTGAACTGTCGTAAAGACAGCCTGTCTCACTTAACTGTAACTATCATTAACTATCAATCATCACTTCGGTTAGAGGGGATCACCAATGAATATTCTTGTAGTCGATGACTCAGCGATGACTCGCATGGTCGCAAAAAAGACACTTGGCACACTTGGCTATGAAGATGTCTTTGAGGCAGAGGACGGCGCCCAGGCGCTGGA
>JALWSL010000439.1:332-4297 GCA_027080405.1 Planctomycetaceae bacterium | reverse complement strand
CCAACATGAATGGACTGGAACTGCTGATCGAAATTCGAAAAATCAACAAGGATGTACCCGTGATCATGATTACCACCGAGGGATCACGCAGCAAGGTGGTGGAAGCGGTGCAAAACGGAATCAGTGATTATCTCGTCAAGCCGTTTACGCCCGCCAATCTGAAAGAAAAACTGTCCAAGTGGGTTGGTGTGACAGCCTGAGCAGGCAACATCTTTGTAAATGCTGCCAGACAACGCGAAAGCGGGGCTGCCGCCGAATTGACGAAATGATACGATTGAAAGAACGGACTTGATCCATGTCAAACCAAAGCTCGACTGAACTAGATTGTGATGAACAACTCCTGGAGATGTTCGTCAGTAATGCGGCTGATCTTCTCGATCAAATTGAATCTGACCTGCTCCGATTGGAAGATATGGGAGATGACTGGGACGATGAACTCGTCAACAAGGTCTTTCGCTCTGCTCATACGATCAAGGGAGAATCGGGGTTTGTCGGCCTGGAGGTGATCGGGAAACTTTCGCACAGCATCGAGAACGTGCTCGACATGATACGTGATCGTGTCTTTGTCGCCGACTCCGAAACGATTAACCTGCTCCTGGAATGTTTTGACGAACTTCGCCATCTGACCGAGGAAGTCGAAACTTCCAATCAGGCTGATGTTTCGGATTATGTGAACCGGCTCCAGGAACTGGCAGCAAGAAAAACCGGTGGTGAATCTGCCGCAACACCCACAGCCGAAACAGCACCCGCGACTGAAGCATCCGGACTTGCTGATGCTGCTGAAGCTGCCGAGCCATCAGATGCAACCGATTCGCGGGCAGATGATGCGATGGTGTCGGATTCAGAACCGGACAGCGAGACGGTATCGCCCCAGTCGGAATCTGCTGCACCGAAAGAATCGCCGGAGGAGATGGGAAACAGGTCGGCTGATGTGCTGATCGTTGATGATGATCCGATGATTCACAATCTGCTCAATCATCATCTGGATAAAATCGGCATTTCCAGTCAGGCGGCTGATTCGTGCCAGCAGTGTCTGCAAATGTTGCGTAACAACTCCTATCGTGTGGTTGTTCTCGATTTCGAACTTCCTGATGGGCAGGGGGTCGACATTATTTCCGAGATCAGGCAGATCCAGCCATTGACCCAGGTGGTGATGTTGACCGGCGAAGTGAACATGCAAAGAGTCATCAACTGTCTGGAAGCAGGCGCGGTTGACTTTTTGCCCAAGACGGAGAACTATCATTTGATTGTCGATCCGATCCAGTTGGCACTTGTCAGATCGTACCGTTGGGTGTCGCTGATCAATGGAAAACGGCAGTCAGCAATGGCATGAACAGGCAGTCGATCTGTAACGGCCATTTCTGCTACCGTCATTTCTGTCACTGCCATTTCTGTTGAGATGGCAGAGAGGGCGATTCACTCGAAAGCGGAACTCATGGAAGCAAGTTGAGTCAACGCCTCATCCAGTGTAGGGGTAACTGCACCGGGGAATCGGCCATCGCGATCGCACCTTGCCAGATCAACCAACTCTTCGACAGATTCTTCCCGCCGAATCCATTTGGGCAACCGGGTTCCCTGTAAAAACGCATGAGCATGTTCCAACTCGCCCACCAGAAATATCATCCGTTCGCTTACCCGATCCTGGAGGACTCTTATCGCCGCTTCGCGCGGAATACGGGGGTCGACCACAAAGCCGATATCGTGCAGCAGGCAGGCCCATAAAAATTCTTCGTCATACGGGTGAATCTGTTGTCCCAGTTTGTAAACCTGCAGCGAATGATACAGTAAATCGCCTTCCGGATGCGTTTCGAAATCGCGTTGAAACCGGGACAATGCTTCGAGCATCGGTCGGAAGACGATTCCCCACTGCTCGCTTTCATTCAGATGACGATCCGGAAACTCTGACGGGTCTGCCGCTGATGAAAAGGGCGTCTCGTTCCAGTCGATGGAAAGACTCAGGGCGTCCAGTTCCTTCATGACTTCTTCCTGAGTCGGAACATCTCTTGATGAAACTCTCTCTTTGCTGAGCCAACGCATCGCTCGCATTCTCGCCGTGTGGAAGTTGCGAACTTTTTTGCGGGCCAATAGCCTCGCCGCTTCCCGGGCAATTCGTATTCTCAACGGAGAGGAATTGTTCTCGAAATAATGATCTTTTGCCATCTTGATTGCTGGATCGTTCAAGCCATCCGTCGCTTATATTTTTGATGGTTCTGATGATTGATTGCGCTGCTGTTTGGCAGGGGTTATTCAAACATGATACACTCAAACGGGCGAGTGAACAGGGCGAGCATTGTAACATTGTAACACTGTCTCACTCTTCGGACTCGCTTCCAGGTCTGGCTCGGTGTACATGACCGGGCTGAGCTGATCATTCCACTTAATCGTGCAGCTATTTCGGATATTGTTTTGTCGGAAAATCAAAAAAGTATTTCAGATTCTTCGAACCCCATCGTGAAGGACATGATGCGGGGAAGCAGGAATGACACGACGCGGGAAAGATGGCAGGAGTTCTCACTTCCCGCAATTGTTTCCTGCTGGCAACAGGAAGTGATTCCGCTGGACGGTATTGAAATCCAAATGACGATCCCTGCCGACCCGGATGAATTATTGCAGATTGTAGATCAATCAGAAGAGGAAAAAAGAGAAAATTTTGATCCCTACTGGGGACATCTTTGGCCCGCAGCCAGAAAAATGGCGATGCTTGTCTCCCAATTCAACTGGAAATCGGGAACACGGGTTCTTGAATTGGGTTGCGGGAGTGGTCTGCTCGGTGTTGCAGCGCTCGCATCCGGGATGCGCGTGACATTCAGTGATCATCAACCGGAAGCTCTGCAGCTTTCTGCCTGCAACGCGATTCAAAATGGGTATCAGGCATTCGATGTGCTGCTATTCGACTGGTTTGCTCCTGCGGCTATCGAGCCGTTTCCGATTGTGATCGCCTCGGATATTCTTTATGAGGAACGCTTTCACCAGCCGCTGCTCGATCTGTTTCGAACAGCCATCACACGAAAAGGTGAAGTCTGGATCGCGGATCCTGGTCGCGGACTGTTGGCAACTTTTTTGCGGATGGCCCAACAGCACAACTTTCAAATCGCGATTTACGATGAGGACCTGAAGGAAAAGACATTTCCCGGCATTGGTCACTTTCAAGTCGTTCGGTTGAAAAAACGATAGTTCATCAGGTATCCGCCCGTGTTTGTCGTTCTCGGTGCTGTGGTTCCGGTGGCTTGTGTCACTTCGGAGGCACGCCTGTTATCGCTGGTGTTGTTTGTTGCGGGTGTTTTTGTTGCTGCTCCCGCTTCACTGTTGTTGTCTTTTGTCGCCTATCAGGAAAGGTTCTCTGCTGATGCCCTTTATCTACTTCCTTGCTCCCATGTTCTGTTTTGTCGTTGCTGTCTCCGAAATACAGGCGGAAGATCGTGTACTGCTGGATGAATCATTTTCGGGTGAAAACATTCCCGAACAGTGGAAACCGGCCGGTCACAGAAATTCGTTTTCTGTTTTCAAAAAAGCACTACGCGGCGTAGCTGCTGCCGGGGATACGCATGGGCCAAGTATCGGTGTCCCAATTGAGGGCCACGATCTGTCATTGGATTTTGACATCAAATTCGCCCAGCCGGGATACTTTCTCTGCCTGATTGATGGCGAGAGCCAATTTGGCGGGCAGGCACATCTGCTAAGATTTGCAGTAACGAAAAAACAGGTGCAATTGATGCAGGATCGGGGCGACACGGCTTCAAAAAGAAAACAGAAGGAACTGCGGGACAAAAATGGGGGCAAACGGATCCCGCCAACCAAAGAACAATTGGCGGATGATTCGTTCTATCGGATCGAGCCGCTGGCAAAACACGTAATTTCAGTGATCGATGGCGATTGGCACCACGTAAAAATTGTTTTACGGGCCAACCACGTAATGGCCTCGGTTGATAATCAGGTGTTTTCAGGAAGGGGCACGGTTCTCGATG
>JALWSL010000439.1:0-322 GCA_027080405.1 Planctomycetaceae bacterium | reverse complement strand
AAAATGTGCCAGAATTTGCATTCATTTTGTAATTATGGCTGCTGAAACGATTTCGACCGCGATGATCCGTTCTTGATTTTATTCCCATCTGCCCCCATTCCGTTGCGTTATCCTGTGTTATTCCCTGTAAAAACAGAGGACTGACTACACTTCCGGGAGAGAATGATCCTTTCGCAAATATATTTCGGCATTTTTGGTTCTGTTGGCATCGGTCTTGCTCCTGAATTTCAATCATGGACCGAAACATTATATCGATCTCGAGCGGAATCAATCAGCGCATAAAAAAAGGGCACCGGAATGAATCCGGTGCCGCGGGGAAGAA
>JALWSL010000438.1 GCA_027080405.1 Planctomycetaceae bacterium | reverse complement strand
ACATTTCCCACCTTGATGGCACACTCTACATTGCGATGGCTGGTCCACATCAGTTATGGAAGCATGCAATCGGTTCGCCGGCAATCGAATTGTTTGCGGGCTCGGGCAGAGAAGATGTGAGAGACGGCTCACTCGCAACCGCTGCGCTGGCACAACCTTCGGGCATCACCAATGATTCCCGTTCCCTTTATTTTGTCGATAGCGAAGGATCGGCGGTTCGTAAAATTGAATTCGGGCCTCCCGCTCAGGTAACAACTTTGGCCGGGCCACACGATTTACCCAATGGTCGTGCTCTGTTCGAATTTGCCGACATCGACGGAAAGGGTGATGCCGCCCGCTTTCAGCATCCGCTGGGCATTGTTTACCACAACGGCAAACTTTACGTGGCAGACAGCTATAATCACAAAATTCGAACCGTCGATTTGAAAACCGAAGAGGTCTCGACTTTTCTCGGTACCGGTAAGGCAGGAAAGAGTCTGGAGGGGAAAGTTCAATTTTCGGAGCCAGCCGGACTGAGCGTCGCCGGCGATCAGCTTTACGTTGCCGATACCAACAACCACCGAATTGTGGTTGTCAATTTGAAAGATCGCTCAGCCCATGAACTCAAGATTGAAGGACTCAAGACGCCTTGAGCTGAACAGAGCGTTTCTGTTTCTGAAAGAATTTCTGAAATTTCTGAAAGACCTGATGGTATTGGCCTCTGGGGAGGCTACAGAATTTTCAAACTGGCCAATGCCAATATCGCGAGTAACGCTGCACAAATCCAGAAGCGGACAACTACCTTTATTTCGTGATCCCCTGAAAGAACGAAGTGATTATGCAGCGGGCTGCACTTCAAGATTCGTTTGCCCGTGAGGCGGTACGAACCGATTTGCAGAATCACCGAAATGGTTTCGACAACAAAAACCCCGCCAATAATAACAAGTAAAAACTCCTGTCGCGTCACCAGTGCAGCGAAGCCGAGAATAGCCCCGATCGGCAACGAACCGGTATCCCCCATGAAGACCTGTGCCGGGTAGCAGTTGTACCACAAAAACCCGAGCATCGCCCCGACCAGCGAACCGACCAGCACCCCCACTTCGCCACTGCCGGGAATGGATGGAATCGCCAGATATTCCGCCAGCACCTTGTGCCCGGCCAGATAACTTAACGCGATAAACGCCCCACCGGCAAAAATGGTGCAACCGGCGGCCAGTCCATCCAGTCCGTCTGTCAGGTTCACTCCGTTGGATGTACTGACCAACACAAGGCCGGTCCAGAAAATAAACCCGATCCCAATGGGAATCGCCCAGTTGCCAATCGGGAAAATCAATTCTGTTCCCAACGGGATTTCCATTTGATGCCGATACAGAGGCAGCCCCGCCAAAAGGGAGAGTATCCATTGAATCATGAATTTGGTACGCGCAGTCATTCCTTTTGTCGAGGTGTTCAATTTGTGCCAGTCGTCAACCGCTCCCAGCATGGCAAAACTGATCGTGAGAAACAGCCCGAGTTGCACATAATGATTCGTCAAATCCCCCCAGACGAGCAACGAAAGAACGACGGCGCAAACAATAAACAGGCCTCCCATGGTTGGCGTTTCATTTTTTCCCTGATGCAGTTTATCCAGCGTGGGAGATGAACTGGCTACTTTTTCGCGGAACCGCTTTTTCAAAAATGAAATCGCCAACGGGCCAAACAGTAACGCAAACAGAAAAGAGGTGAGACTCGCCAGGGCAATGCGAGCAGTCAAATAAACACGCGAATCCCCCGAAGTATGCAATTCCACCTGTTGAAACAAGGGCAAAACATGTTGTAATAGCCACAATACCATCAATCATCCCTGAATCACTCGGTCTTTCCCGCCTGCTGCAAAAGCCCGTCCTACTCTAACGCAACGCCCCCGTTTTCGCCAAGCCCGAGTTTTCAGGAACCGAAAGCTTGACTGCATTCCGCACTTTGTGATTGGCGTGGGATTTGCTACGCTTGCCGGCACGGGAAACCGCTGGAATTTCTGTAACCTGAATATGATGGAGGGACAGGTCATGGATGATCGGCTTCAATTGGGAAAGACGACAGTTTGTGGAGCGGTTACTGGCGAAGCGGCTGAGCAGGAACAGTTTTTCTGCCCGATGTGTGGGCGATCCTGTGCAGTCGATCAAGACCCCGAACCGTTGATTCTGCAAGGGAAACGGAGCGAGATCGAGTACAGCGAACCTCCCTGTCATTGCCGGTCTTGTCGCCGGGATTTTTTCCCTCTCGCAGGGCCACTTCAACGCCCGGTTCGTGAAACGGTCAAACCGGCGGTGCTACAAAAAGTCGTCTGGGCGGGAGCCAATCTGGGGAGTTTCCCGCAAGCTGTGGAAGCGCTGCGAGAGTTGTCAGGCATCGAGCTTTCTGCGAAACAGGTCCCCGGATGACCGAGCAGGTCGGTCAGGATCGGCATGACGAACGTTAACAACAGGTGGCGGACTTCAAGGACAAACCGCTGATGGATCGTCTTGAATCCCCTGCCGATGTCGAGTCTCCCTGACCTCTGCGTCGACTCTCTGTGCGACACCCGCCCGCTGTCCGGGTTCCGGGCTCGCTGGTTTGCCCAACAAAACGGAACCAACACCTACCGAAAACTGACTGCATAACCCACAATCCGGGGAATGCACCCCAAGTACGAATTTGAAAATACGCAAGGTGCACCCAGTCAGTTTGATGAACGGGGGAGGTTGTCTAGATTTGCGGCACGGTGTATTTCTGAGTCCGATTGGACATTTTCCTACGCTCATACAATGGACTCAGCAGGTATTTGTGATACTTACAACAGAACAGCCTGGTACGCGCTGCTCCCGGCGATGCGACCGAGTGGTGCATAATGGTGCAATGCTGTCATTAACAGTGCCGAAAACAGTAGCCAAAGCGGCGGATGAATATGACGCCTGGATTACTTCCTGTCCCGGGTGGCGGGAAATTTCATTCCGATTTCCTGCCGGTTCTTTCCCTTTATTTAACGGTATGCTATTCTCGACAGACTCAAAAGACCAGAGAGTTCGGTCGCTGTCCGGGTTGCCTGGCGACCGCCTGGCAGAGGTGATCGTCTCTGTTTTGTCTGGGAAACGGATCGGAAAGGTTGGCCAGAGCACAAGACTCCCGCGTGCTCATCGCCCGAAAATTATACGACAGGAGCGGAACCAATTGGTACCGGTTTCGTTGAATCGTCATCAAGGATGAAAATCATGTTGAAAGTGAAAATTGTTGCGTATTTGATTGTTGCCGTTTTGGTAAGCCTGAATTCGGTACTACTTGCCGAATCGTTCAAGATTCGAGAGGCGGATAACGATGCCCGCTCTTTTCGCATCGCCGTTCAGGTGCAGGCGAAGGGAACACTGAAAACGCCCTCCAAAGAGAAAAAACCGACCGATCTTCCGCTCACGTTACAGGCATCGCTGAACTATCTCGAACGTCAGTTACCCCCCGCCGGCCGGGACGCCCGTGCCTGGCGGTCTTTCCGAATCTATGAGCAGGCCAGTTCAAAAGTTGTCGTGAAAGAGCAGACGACAAAACTGGATCTTTCGCCACAAGTTCGTCAGATTGTTGCAGAAGGGGAGCGGTCGGGCCTCGTCTTTTATCACAGCAAAACTTTGCTCAAACGAAGTGATCTTGACCTGCTGACCATTCCGGGAGACCCTCTCTGTCTGCTCGCGGCGTTGCCAATTCGGGATATTGAACTCGAAGAAACCTGGAGCGTCCCTGACTGGGCGGCTCAAATGTTGGCGGGCATTGAAGCAGCGACGACGACAAAATTGACTGGCAAGCTCCTTGCTGTAAAAAATGACCAGGCGACATTGCAATTTACCGGAGAAGTATCAGGAGCGACTGCCGGGGCGGAAGTGAAGGTCGTTCTGAATGGCGTGGCCAGTTTTGATCTCAAACAACAAATGCTTACTTCTTTCAAATTGATCCAGCAGGAAAAACGAAGCATCAGCACAGTCTCCCCCGGCATGGACATCACCGCGACGATCCAATGGAAAAGGAGTAAAGCTCCTTCTTCGGAATCGATTCCGGACAACTCCACCGTCGGGATACCACTCGATCCGCCCCCCGTTTCGAAGCTGTTACAGTTCAGGTCGAAGTATTGGAATGTTCGGCTGCAACATGACCGCAATTGGCACCTGTTTCAGGAATTGCCGGAAGTAACCGTGATGCGACTGGTTGAATCGGGCAGTCTGATCAGCCAATGCAACATCGCCAAAATCCGCTCCGACAAACCGGGAGAGCATGTGCCAGCGGAACAGTTTGAAAACGATATCCGAACCTCGTTGGGGGATCAGCTCAGTGATATCGTCGATGCAGGAGAAGTCCCCAGCGAAAATGGCAACTTCATATACCGGGTGATTGCAGCCGGCTCCGCGACCGATCTGGAAATGATCTGGATTTACTATTTGTGTGCCAATCCAGACGGCAGACAGGTTTCCTTCGTCTTCGCTGTCGAACGCGCCAATCTGGAAGTCCTCAACGACAGAGACCTGGCGATAGTAAAATCACTGGAGTTCCTGCCTGTCAAGAAGTAGGCATTGCCTAATCAATGCTTTTTGCCTGCTCGATCATCCCCGCTATTTTGCGAGCCGTTGTGGAGAGTGGATACTGGGTGAATTTGACGGGACTGACCCATTTGCTGTTGTGTAACCCGGTTCCGATTTTTCCGAAAAGATACTGGGCGTGCAAGCTGATCAATCTGATTTTATAGCGGGTTACCGCATGATGGATGGTTGTAATCGGGGAAGTGATTTTGAGCTGTATTTTGTATCGCTGACGTGCTTCGCTTTCCATCCACGAAAAAATATCGCCATGCAGTTCACGTTGGTTGAACAGTGTTTTTCCCTTTTGTTTCGATTGTGATAACGCCGCCAATTCCTGCTCGAACAAATTGACTTCAACCGTTTTCATTTCCCAGCGGGGAAAATCCCACAAGCCGGCCCAGCGCTCTGTTTCCCGGTAT
>JALWSL010000437.1:2928-4985 GCA_027080405.1 Planctomycetaceae bacterium | reverse complement strand
GTGTGGAACATCGTTGGCATCCAGCCTGGGCATGTGACAGACAATGCACGAATCTTCGGGAGTTGCTTTTTTGCGGATTTCAACCGACTCGGAACACTCGACCTGTCCGGAGTTGTGACAGGCAAGACAACGGTCGCGGTAAAAACGGATCCGCTCCGATTCCGGCGGTGTTCCATGTGGATCGTGACAGGAAACACAGCCGAATTTTCCTTCGCTTTTGATGTAGCAGGTACTTCCGAGCATCTGTTCAACCTGACTGACAGCGGCAGTCGATTGATCCTCATCAACCGTTTTCTGTTTCAGGAAAATGGTCCAGATGTCGGTAAATCTGTCTCCCGGACGAAAATCAAAATGGGATCGTTTATACCGGGTCAACCGATATTCTCCAATCAGGTGGCACTGAAAGCAGACATCATCCCTGAGTTTGCTGGAAAGATCTTCCGGATTGACGATGGGATCGTCCCCCTCAACATTCTCCCGTCGCTGATATTCGATATGGTTTTGCCCAGGCCCGTGACACTGTTCGCAGCTGATCGATTCTTCGATGAACGGATTGGCTTCGTATCGGTCGGTGCTATCGGGGATGCGGGCGACGCGCCCCACATGACAACTGAGACAACCATCGACAATCCGACGGGCAAAATGCAGGTTGTTCGATTTGTACCCGGGCGAAAGATCCCATTGTCCTGATTCGGAATACCACGTTACCGGTGACATGAACATCAACCCCGAGTGATTGATCAGATAGGAGCGGCCGCGCTGCCCGGATCCCATGGCATAGGCGATCGGGACGGCTTGATCGTAGATCACCTTGTTATCGTCCGTCCTGGCTATTTCGTGATGAAAAACCTGCTTGTCCTTTTTCTCGACACGGTACGAAATGGTAACCGGAATTCGGGGAGCTCTTGCCGTCTTGAATTCTGTTTTATCCGTGTAGTCCTCTATAGCTGAGACTTCAGTGACCTTTCCAAAAGATTGCCCCATCGGGTGCGTGTTGACGTACCTGTTGTATATCTCTTCATGACACTCGATGCATGCCTTGCTCCCCGCAAAATCCTGACTGACAGGAGGAGGAATTTCGGGAGCCGGAAATCCCGGATCCTCCTCTTCCTGCTCGGTGACAGCCGAATCATTCTCCTGTTTCTGATCCCGATTCGATCCGCTGCAGCCAAAGATCTGCGAGCAGAATAAAATGGCAACCAGTATCACCAGGCCAATCTGATCTATTCGAGGTTGAATCATCATTGTCATTCTTTTGCATCTGATTCCAAAACAGTCAAAACCTGATTGACTGGTACACCGGAAATTTCCTGATGCCTACCGCCAGGCCAGGTAATTGCAATTTCACATTTTTCCGAAGAATCTCCGACACCAAAAACAAGCGTCGGCTGGTGACTGGCACAGTAACTGCTTCCGCCCGGCAGCTGTTGGGTAAGCTCCAACCCATTCTGCTTAAGGTGAACCTTTACCCCGATCCCGTTTCTGTTGCTGAACGTACCGACAAAAGAGAACTGAAGCCAATTACCACGTTCAGAATTGTTCTGAAGCAGGGCAGCCGGATCATTTTGATGGACGACCAGCAGATCGAGATCGCCATCCCGGTCGTAATCGGCCGTTGCCACGGCGCGACCGAGATATTTATGTTGGAAATATTCTCCCGCCTCATCACCACAGGAGTTCCAGCGTCTCCCGTCGAAAGAAAAGAGCTGCGGTTTCATGTACCATTGATCGCCTGTGCGTTCCCGCCAGTCGTCGATGTGACCGTTGGCGATAAACAGATCCTGCCAGCCGTCCAAATTGAAATCCTGCATCACGGTACCGAAAGCAAGTAGGGGCAGGGTAGGATGATGCAATCCAGTCTCACGAGTTGCGTCGGTAAAACCTGCCGGGCCAAGATTTTTGTAGAGAGTATTGGAATCCGAAGTGAAATGACTGACATATAAATCGGGAAAACCGTTTCGATCGTAATCGCCAAAAGCGAGTCCCATACTGGCCTGAAACTGGCCCAACCCACTCATCGAACACCCCTTGACGAGCCCCTGTTCTTCAAACCTCCC
>JALWSL010000437.1:0-2918 GCA_027080405.1 Planctomycetaceae bacterium | reverse complement strand
GCCCTTGATTAACAAAAAAGTGGTTCGCCGTGGTATCATTGGCAACATACAGATCAGGCCAACCGTCTCCATTGAAGTCGGCAATCACCACCCCCAAACTTTTACTGCCCGGTCCATTCAGTCCGCGTTCGTTCGCCTCTTCCCGGAACGTTCCATCGCCGTTGTTGATGAAGCAGACATTGTCGATCGGATCGATCTCACGAGGATGACACGTATAGGCTTTCTGATTTTCTTCAAAACAGGCGATTGGATGATGAGGGTCGTAATTGACATAATTGCACACATACAGATCCAGATCACCATCCAGATCCAGATCTCCCCAGGCTGCACTGGATGCCCAACGGGAATTACGAGCGATATTACTTTGCGGAACCCGCTCGAACGTGCCATCCCCCAGATTATGGTAAAGCACATCGTCTCCCACATTGGAAACGTAAATGTCATCAAAGCCATCGTTGTTGTAGTCTGCGATGGCTACTCCGTGGCCATATTCGAGATCAACCAGAAAAGATTTCTGTGTGACATTCTGAAATGTACCATCGCCACTATTTCGAAAGAGTTGATCCACCGGTTGGCCGACCCACGATTCTGCATCTGGCTGGCCTCCTTGCGGGAAATAGAGATCCGGCCATCCGTCCCGATCGTAATCGATCCATCCGCCTCCTCCCGAGGTCGCTTCGGGCATCAGCTTCTTTTCCGAGGCACCGTTATCAAACGTGAATTCCACTTTCGCCTGTTGGTGGACATCGGCAAACAAAATGCGGTGTTTTTCTTCTGTTGAACCTGACTGTGAAACTTCATCTTCTCCCAAATCGTCCAACAGGCCAATCGATTTGCTCTTTTGGGATATTTTATCAGCAGAACTGCCCATTGCCTCACCTGCGTCAACCGGATCGCTCTCTGATAAATTTTTTATTTCAGAAGGAGACCGTTCACACCCCACACCAATCGGAAGAATAGTGAGCAGCAGAAAGAAGGCAAATTGCGAAAAGCAGGAGCGCACAACCACCCCGTGAAAATCATCGAGAGAAGCAGCCATTTTTAGCATGAACGATCAATATTAGTGAAGTCAATCAGAACGGAAAGAGGCAAACTGGTGACGCATTGCGTCTGAATCCCCTCTTATAAAGCACTACTTCTGTTCCACCGCGGCACCAACAACTGGCGCAACAGCTCAATTGCAATCCCAAACTGGAACTGCTGTTTCGGTCGCGCAGCGGAAATGGAGGTACCGGGAATCGTGAGCTGCTCGCAGCGTCCAACAGCCAGTTGGTTACATGTGTTACATGTGACAGATTCGCAGAATTGCAAAAGCCGGAAACAGTAACAGCTCAGCGAACAATGTCCGCCATGAGGCTGAAAAAAGAGATTCCCGCAAAAGGAAAACCTCAAGCGGGAATCATCCAGATTCTCATCAATTCATGAACAGCAAGGTCATGCGATCCTAGTACTCGCCAACGACTTCACCGCCGCCAGAAGTAGACAGACTTAACTGCACACCACTTCTATAGACGTTGTTGGGAGCAGCATCCCGACCAGCATTCCCGATACTGATATTCTCACTCAGGAATTTCACCGAACCATCGGCCATAACACAATGTGCCCCACCAGTGTGACTACTTGACATGGAGGAACCGCGATTGTCATTATCGCCGCGACCATTCGTCTGGTTATCGGAATTGATCCTCTTGTTCATGGTATCTACGGCGTTAATTGGAGAAATCCAGGAAGCATTGCGTGCAAAACGCCCTGGCTGTCTCTTGGTGAAACGCCAATGATGGTTTTCAAACACAGCAATCGAGTTGGATGTTCCGTCCGTAATCTGGGCAATCCTGGCCGATCCGCGGAACCAGAAGCAACCACGATAGATCGTGTAGTCGTCCCAGTCTTCATCAAAGGTACCAACCCACTCGGGACTGACCCAACGTGCTCCGTTACGAGCAGATGCAGAGCCGACATCCTTCCAGCCAGTGTGGACAAACCCGAGGTTACCGACGTAGTCGGTACGACCGCCAGGATAGCGGATCCCTCCACCACCGCCGCCATCAGCAAAACCACCCCGGTTGTAGTAGGTAAACGAACCAGCATTGGAAGCTGTCGTGGGTGCCTGTGGGTTGCTGGGGCATTGCAAGGTCGGGAGAACCGTCAGGGCCAGATTCATGACCTGTGGATTCCCGTAACCGAGCCCGGATTGCCAGGTTGAATACGGATAGGTGAAAGCCCCCAGTCCTTGCAGCTGATCGTACAATGGTGCCTGTTCCAGGTAGGGCAAGGAAGCGGTGATCCAAGAAATTGAGGTAACAACCGGATTGCTCTGAGCACCGCTGATCTTGTTACGAAGCGGGAGAGAACCGTCGTAATTGAGGGGAAACTGACCGAACGTGTCATGGTAATTGTGCAAAGCCAAACCGATCTGTTTCATGTTGTTTTTGCACGAGGATCGTCGTGCAGCTTCGCGTGCCTGCTGAACGGCAGGCAGCAACAGAGCTACGAGTATGGCGATGATCGCAATCACCACAAGCAGCTCGATAAGGGTGAACCCCGAAACGGGTCCGCGAGAACGCTTCATCACTGGTCTCCTTTTGTTGAGGAAAGAAAAAAACGAGAACACTACATCTACTTGCCTGATTTTCCAGACTTTGCCGGCTTTTCTGCACCACCGCCGGCACCAGGACCATCTTTCCCGGCGTTATTATACGACTCGTAATCGCTGGAGCCCGGTTCTGGAGTCGGTGGCGTCCCCTCGGGAACAGACCCTCCCCCATCGCCGCAACCTAAAATGGAAAAACTGAAAATCGAAGCGAGAACCAACGTATAAAAACGCTTTGCCATTTTGAATTCCTTAGCAAAAAAACAGGCTGATTGTCAGCAAAACAGGACAAGAAGAACAGAATACTGGATAGAGACCCATCCATCAG